>NZ_SMKB01000221.1:0-11586 GCF_004348575.1 Actinomadura sp. 7K534 | reverse complement strand
CCCCGCCGCAGGTCGGCCCGCCACGCCGAGTGAGTACGTCAAGACGGGGTAAAGCACGCCCATGAAAGACGCCCCCCTGCGCCTCGGCGTATTGGACATCGGTTCGAACTCGGCCCATCTGCGGATCGCCGACCTGGCCCCCGGGCTCCCGCCCACCGGCGTCCGGTCGGTGAAGACCGCGGTCCGCCTCGCGGAGGCCACCGACCGGCACGGCGTCATCCACCGCCCCGCGGTCGGCCGGCTGATCGGCGCGGTGCGCGAGTCGGTCGCCTCCGCCGCGGCCCTCGGCGTCGGCGAGCTGATCCCGTTCGCGACGTCCGCGCTGCGCGACGCGGCCAACCGCGACGACGTCGTCGGCGAGGTCCGCGCCGCCACCGGCGTCCGCCTCGGCTTCCTCACCGGCGAGCAGGAGGCGCGGCTGACCTTCCTCGCGGCCCGCCGCTGGCGCGGCTGGTCGGCGGGCCCGCTGCTGCTCGCCGACATCGGCGGCGGCTCCATGGAGCTCGCCGTCGGCGCCGGAGAGCACCCGGACATCGCGCTGTCGCTGCCCCTCGGCGCGGGTCGGCTCACCCGGCACCACCTGCCGCCGAGCCCGCCGGTGCCGAAGAGCACCCGCAGGGCGCTGAGCGCGCACGTCCGGTCCGTCCTGAATGAGGCGACGCTGGGGATCGCGCAGCTGCCGCCGCCCGCCACCGCCGTGGCCACGTCCAAGACGTTCGCCCAGCTCGCCCGGCTCTGCGGGGCCCCGAAGGCGAAGGCGGGCCCCTACCGGGAGCGGCACCTCGACCGGGGCGAGCTGCGCCGCTGGATCCCGCGGCTGGCGAGGCTGTCCGACGCGGAGCGGACCGCGCTGCCGGGCATCAAGGCGTCGCGGGCCCGGCAGATCCTCGCGGGGGCGATCGTGGCCGAGGGCGTGATGGACGTCCTCCGGCTCGACCGGCTCGCCATCTGCCCGTGGGCGCTGCGCGAGGGCCTGTTCCTGCACCGGCTGGACGCGCTGGTCGAAGGCCGCGATCCGGAGGACCTCCCGGAGCACAGCCCGGTCGTCCTCCGGGACGTGCACCTGCGCGCCGTCCCCTGACCGGGCCGTCCCCTGACCGCGGCGGGCCCGGCGCCGGAGGGTCAGCGGACGTAGGTGCCGACGAGGGTGGCGGTCGCGATGACCTTGTCCTTCAGGGCCGCGCGCATGTCGTCCATCGAGAAGCCGGAGGTCAGGCCGGACGGCCACTGCAGCGCGTACAGGGTGAAGACGTAGCGGTGCGGCGGGTCCCCGGCGGGCGGCTGAGGGCCGCCGTAGCCGAGGTCGCCGAAGCCGTTGCGGCCCCGGGCGATCTGCGGGCGCTCCTCCCCGGCCGCCAGCCGCTCGCGGTCGGGTGAGATCCCGGCCAGCATCCAGTGGACGAACGTGCCGCCGGGCGCGTCGGGGTCCTCGCACGACAGGGCGAGCTCGCGGCACGCGGCGGGCACCCCGGACCACCTCAGCTCGGGGGAGATGTCTCCCGACTCGTGCGAGTGCGTCACGGGGATGAGGCCGTCGGCGGCGAACACGGGGCTGCTCAACGTCATCTGCTCCATGCCGCCGTCCTGCCCGGGAACACCGCCCGCGATTCCCGCCCGTGCCGCCGCCCGCGGCGTTTGAAGCGGGGCGTCCTTGGTATGTGGGCGCCGACGGGCACGCACAGGGGGGCAGGCTGGATGACGGCCGTGCAGGGGAGGGACGACACCAGCGTCGCCGACGCGCTCGCGCTCCACCGCCGGGGCACGAGGATCGGGAACATCCTGGCGACGACGGACCACAAGGTCGTCGGCCACCTGTACCTCGCCACCTCGTTCACGCTCTTCCTCGTCGCCGGGCTGATGGCCATGGTGATCCGGGCCGAGCTGCTGGAACCCGGGCTGCAGCTGGTGGACAACCAGCAGTACAACCAGATGTTCACCATCCACGGCACGGTCATGCTGCTGCTGTTCGCGACCCCGCTGTTCGCCGGGTTCGCCAACGTGATCGTGCCGCTGCAGCTCGGCGCCCCGGACGTGGCGTTCCCGCGGCTCAACACGCTCAGCTACTGGCTGTTCCTGTTCGGCGCGCTGCTGGTCCTGGCGGGCTTCGTCGTGCCGGGCGGCGCGGCGGCCTTCGGCTGGTTCTCCTACGCCCCGCTCTCGTCGTCGGACTACTCGCCGGGCCACGGCGGCGACCTGTGGGTGATGGGGCTCGTGCTGTCCGGCTTCGGGACGATCTTCACCGCGGTCAACCTGATCACGACGATCATCGGCATGCGCGCCCCCGGGATGGTGATGTTCCGGCTGCCGATCTTCACCTGGAACGTCCTGCTGACCAGCGTGATGGTGCTGCTGGCGTTCCCCGTCCTCGCCGCCGCGCTGCTGGCGCTGATGGCCGACCGCAAGCTCGGCGCGCACGTCTACGACCCCTCGCACGGCGGCGAGCTGATCTGGCAGCACCTGTTCTGGTTCTTCGGCCATCCCGAGGTCTACATCATCGCGCTGCCGTTCTTCGGGATCATCACCGAGATCATCCCGGTGTTCGCCCGCAAGCCCCTGTTCGGCTACCTCGGCATGGTGGCGGCGACCATCGCGATCACCGGGCTGTCGATGACGGTCTGGGCGCACCACATGTTCGCCACCGGCCGGGTCCTGCTGCCGTTCTTCTCGCTGACCTCCTTCATGATCGCCGTCCCGACCGGCATCAAGTTCTTCAACTGGGTCGGCACGATGTGGCGGGGCGAGCTGACGTTCGAGGCCCCGATGCTGTTCGCCCTGGGGTTCCTCGCCACGTTCCTGTTCGGCGGCCTGACCGGGGTGATCCTCGCGTCCCCGCCCATGGACTTCCACCTCACCGACTCCTACTTCGTCGTCGGCCACTTCCACTACGTCGTCTTCGGCACCGTCGTGTTCGCGATGTTCGGCGGCTTCTACTTCTGGTGGCCGAAGCTGACCGGGAAGATGCTGGACGAGACCTGGGGGAAGATCCACTTCTGGTCGCTGTTCGTCGGGTTCCACACGACGTTCCTCGTCCACCACTGGCTCGGCGCCGAGGGCATGCCCCGCCGGTACGCCGACTACCCCGAGCGGTTCACCGCGCTGAACGCCGTCTCGTCGGTCGGGTCGTTCGTCCTCGGCGCGTCGACGTTCGCGTTCCTGTGGAACGTCTGGCGGACGCACCGGCGCGGCGCGCCCGTGGAGAAGGACGACCCGTGGGGGGCCGGCGGCTCGCTGGAGTGGGCCACGTCCAGCCCTCCGCCCCGGCACAACTTCACGACGATGCCGCGGATCCGTTCCTTCCGCCCCGCGTTCGACCTGCATCACCCGGCCCTGGAACCGCCTCAGCGGGCGGAGCCGTCCCTTCCGCCACCCGCCGGGGACTGAGGGGTCAGCGGCCGTCGTCCTCCTGCCGCGGGGCCCCGTCGCGCGGGTCGCGGCTCAGGTCGCCCTGGCCGCCGCCGTACGACTCGGCCTGGTAGTTCATGTAGAAGCGGTTGGCGCGCGTCCGCACTTGGGTGCGGGCGCGGTCCGGCGTCGGCAGCGGGACGAGGTGGTTCGGGTAGGGCGCGACGAGCTCGGCCGGCCGCCGGGTCCGCAGCAGCGCCGCCTCCTCGTCCGACGGCTGCTCGTGCCGCTCGCGGAACCCGCCCTCCGGGGTCAGCGAGATCAGGCCGCTCTCCACGCCCTCGCGGCGATCCCGCAGGTCCCGGCGCTGCAGGCTGAGGCAGATCCGCCGGGTGACGACGAACGCCAGGACCGGCGCGGCGACGAAGCCCGCGCGGAAGAACCAGGTCGTCCAGAACAGCGGGATGCCGAAGATGTAGGCGATGACGTCGTTGCCGCCGGCCGCCCACAGGTTGCCGTACCAGGCGACGGCGGCCGCGCCGATCGCGGTCCTCGTCGCGGCGTTGCGCGGCCGGTCGAGCAGGTGGTGGAGGCGTTCGTCCCCCGTGGCCCAGCGCTCGGCGAACGGGTACATCGCGATCAGCGTGAAGAACACCCCCGGCAGGACGACGGCGGGCACGAGCACGTTCCACGGGATCGTGTGCCCGAACAGGTTCGTCTCCAGCGGCGGCATGGTGCGCAGCGAGCCTTCGAGGAACCCGACGTACCAGTCGGGCTGCGAGCCGGTCGAGATCTGGTCCGGCTCGTACGGGCCGTACAGCCATACCGGGTTGACCTGCGCGAACGCGCCCAGGCCGGCCAGCACGCCGAACGTGAAGAGGAAGTAGGCGGTGCTCTGCGCGGCGAAGTGCGGAAAAGTCGGCTCACCGGACACCGTCCGCTCCCGCCTGCCCTTGCCCGGCCAGATCGTGTGGGTCTGGTGCCAGAGGATCATCAGGTGCGCGGTGATGAGCGCGATCAGCAGCCCGGGGACGAGCAGGATGTGCACGGTGAACAGCCGCGGGAGGAAGTCCTCGCTGGCCGGGAACTGCCCCCCGAAGACCCACATGGCCAGGTAGGTGCCGGCGACCGGGATGGACAGCACGACGCCCTCCATGATCCGCAGCCCGGTGCCGGACAGCAGGTCGTCGGGCAGCGAGTAGCCGGCGAACCCCTCGGCCAGGGCCAGCACGAACAGCGTGACGCCGATCAGCCAGTTGATCTCGCGGGGCTTGCGGAACGCCCCGGTGAAGAAGATGCGCAGCAGGTGGATGGTGATCGCGGCCAGGAAGACGATCGCGCCCCAGTGGTGGATCTGCCGCATCAGCAGGCCGCCCCGCACGTCGAACGAGATGTGCAGCGTGGACGCGTACGCCTCGCTCATCGAGAGGCCCCGCAGCGACGCGTAGGAGCCCTCGTAGACGACGGGCATACCGCTCGGCTTGAAGAACATCGTCAGGAAGATCCCGGTGATCACCAGGATGATGAACGAGTACAGCGCGATCTCACCCAGCAGGAACGACCAGTGCGCGGGGAACGCCTTGCGGAGGTTCTGGTGGAGGAAGCGGGTCGTCCCGAGCCTGTCGTTGACGCCGTGGACGAGCCTCGCCGGAAGCTCGACCCTCGCCCTTCCCTTCCGTCCCGCCATCGTGCGTCTCCCCTGGCCAACCCCTGATCTCCGCTGGGCGGTACCCCCGGCCACCTGCGGCAAACGACGCCGCCGGCCGCCCCCGTCAGGCCACCCGGGGCCGTCCCTCGGAGGCGTTGAGGAGCCGGCGGAGGTCCCGGACGTCGTCCCGCAGCCGCTCGGCGGCCCCGGGATCGCGCTCCAGCCCGCCGAGCCCGTCCTCGATCAGTTCCAGCTCGGCGGCCCGGAGCCGCGCGAGCAGCCGCCGCGGCTCCCCGGCCGGCACCTCCCACCGTTCCTTCTCGCGCCACTTGCGGTAGGCGAGGACGTGCCCCTCGCCCGGCACGAGGACGCCCCGGACGGTCTCCGCGTGCGTCGTGCGCCGGAAATGCGACAGGTAGCGGCGCCGGGAGAGCCGGTACGCGACGACGGCCGCGAGCAGGATCGGGGCGCCCTTCACCGGCAGCAGCAGCAAGCCGTACAGCATGGGGGAGTCCCACCAGGAGTGCAGCGCCATCGCCAGGACGAACGCGCCCCCGGCGACCGCGGCGCTGACCCGGGACGGCCTGCCGAGCAGGCACCCGAGACCCGCGCCGCCCACCGCCGTCATCGCCCAGTGGCTGCACCACGCGCCGCCGACCACCCGGCTGCCGAACGAGAACAGCGCCGCGTTCACGTCCTGCGTCGCGCCCGTCAGCACGATGGTGTTGAGCACGTACAGGAAGTTCTCCGACACCTGGAAGCCCAGCCCGGCCAGCGCGCCGTAGCCCCACCCGTCCAGCGGCCCGCGGACCGCGGACGGCGCCATCAGCGCCAGCGTGACGACGCCGAGCAGCTTCAGGATCTCCTCGTCGACCGGCGCGGCGATGGACGCGCCCCACGCCGCGTTGAACACCGGCCCGGCCGTCTTCCCGATCACCGCCTGGAACGCGGCGTTCGCGGGCAGCGCCAGCCCGAACGCCGCGAGCCCGCCCCACGACACCGCGATCAGCGCGTAGCCGATCGGAAGTGACCGGACCGGGTGCAGCCGCCGCAGCGCCCAGAACCCCGCGGCCAGCGTCGGCACCAGCAGCACCAGCCCGGCGACCGAGCCCACCGGGAACGCCCGCACCACCGCGTCCAGCCCCCGCCACGCGATCCAGGCTCCGATCAGGCACGCCGCCGCCCACAGCCAGAACGCGGGGCGGCGCGTCACGGCCACGGCGACCTGATCCGCACGGTCCGCATCATCGCCTCGATCTCCGGGGCCAGCCGCACGTAGGCGTGCGGAGGGCCCGCGGCCGTCATCGTGGCGCCGAGCGTGGCCGTCGCGAACACCGCGGCCGTGCCCGTCCGGTCCCGTCCGGTGATGCTCCCGGTGAGGCCGGTCAGGCCGTCCGCGGTCATGAGCGGGGCGGGGCCCGCGCCGAGCCGCGTCTGCCCGCCGGCCTCGACGATCCGGCCGAGGCCGTCCCACAGCCGCCGCGCGTCCAGCCTGCCGAGCGGGACCACCACGTTCAGGTTGACCGTGACGTCGCCGCTGAGGAGCTTGATGTTGCTGGTCAGCGTGGTGTCCGCCGGGCTGAGCAGCCAGTCCCCGGTCGGGACGACGAACGTCACCGGGCGCATCCCGTCGCGCGGCGTGCCCGCGGACAGGACCGTCCCGGGCCCCATCGGCCTGCCGCCGCTCCCCAGCGCCGCGTTCACCAGGGCCAGCCCGCCGCAGAGGATCAGCAGGACCAGCGCCACGACGCCCGTACCCCACCATCTCACCCGCGTCATGCAGCCCCCCGATGACGTGCGCTGCGAAAATGCCCCGTGGCCGCGGCACTAAACAAGATCAGCGGCCGCCCGGGGCGCGGGTCACCAGTGCGCGGGCCTGCCCAGCGCGGCCGGTACGCGCGTGCGGGAGTCGCCCCGCGCGGAGTCGAGCTGGGCGCGGGTGAGGAAGACGGCCCCGGTGAGGTCGGCTCCGCGCAGGTCGGCGTCCCGCAGGTCCGCCCCGATCAGGTCCGCCGCCCGCAGGTCGGCGCGCCGCAGGTCGGCCGCGATCAGGTACGCGCCCCGGAGGTCGGCGCCGCGCAGGTCGGCGCCCGTCAGCTTCGCGCCGATGAGGTCGGCTCCCCGCATGCTCTTCGGGCGGCCCGGGACGCCGGACCGGACGAGCTCGCTGACCCGCAGCAGCAGGACGTTCACCCTTTCCCGCACCGCCGCGACGTCCAGGTCCACGAGTTCGGCCGGGCCCGCCCCGGTGAGTCGGACGACGTCGTCCAGCGCCCGCCGGACCTCGCCGCGGACGGGCTCGGCGGGCGGCAGGGCCAGCGCCTCGTCCAGGTAGCGCAGCAGCTCGTGCAGCTGCCGCATGACCGGGAAGACCTGGAACATCTGGCGCGCGACCTCCGGTGCCCGCCGCCAGTCCCGCCCGCCGAAGGTGCCCTGCGACACCTTCTGCCCGGCCCCGAAGCAGTCGAAGACGGTGCAGCCCTGGAACCCCTTCTCGCGGAGGTTCGCATGGATGCCGCAGCGAAAGTCGGCGAGGAGGTTCCGGCACGGCTCGCCCGCGTCCTTGTCCACCGCGAAATCGGCCGACTCGGCGAAGGGCAGCGCCACGCAGCACAGCCCGAAGCAGTTCGCGCAATCGGCCTTCAGGTCGAGCCTCTCCGGCAAGTCCTCCCCTTCCTCTCCCGTTCCCCGGCCCCATTCTCGCGCCGGGCCGCCCATGCTCCGGACCGGCCGGCCGGGATACAGTTGCCGACGCCCATGTCAGTACCTCCCACCGGACCTCCCACCGAGTCGGCCGTCGCCGCCACGCTGCGCGCCGCAGGGTGCGTGTTCGCCGAGGACGAGGCGCGGCTGATCCTCGCCACGGCCCGCACCCCGGACGACGCGTCCGCGATGGTGGAGCGGCGCGCCGCCGGGCTGCCCCTCGAACACGTCCTCGGCTGGGCGGAGTTCTGCGGCCTGCGCATCGCCGTGGACCCCGGTGTGTTCGTCCCGCGCCGCCGCACCGAGTTCCTCGTCCGGGAGGCCAAGGCGCTGGCCCCGCCCCGGCCGGTGGTCGTCGATTTGTGCTGCGGCTCGGGCGCGCTGGGGGTCGCGCTCGTCGCGGGGCTGGACGAGTTCGCGCTGCACTCGGCCGACATCGAACCCGCCGCGGTGCGCTGCGCCCGCCGCAATGTCGCGCCGTTCGGCGGGCAGGTGTACGAGGGCGACCTCTTCGGCCCCCTCCCGGACGCGCTGCGCGGACGCGTCGACATCCTGCTCGTCAACGTGCCCTACGTGCCGACCGGCGACCTCCGCCTGATGCCCGCGGAGGCGCGCGACCACGAGCCGCGCATCGCCCTGGACGGCGGCGCGGACGGCCTCGACGTCCTGCGCCGCGTCACCGCCGAGGCGTCGCAGTGGCTCGTCCCGGGCGGCCACCTGCTCTTCGAGACGAGCGAGCGGCAGGCCCCCGCCGCGGTCGCCGCCGCCGAGCGCGGCGGCCTGACCGCCGCCGTGTCGGTCTCCGCCGAGTTCCACGTCACAGTGGTCATTGCGGCAAAGCCTGTGTAAAACGTCATGTGCGGGTATAGGGCGGCACAGGACGACTCGAAGGAGTGAATCCAATGCGCCGCATCAGCGGAGCGCTCAGCGCAATCCTCGGCACGATCGTCAGCATCATCACCCTGCCGCTCAGGGTCATCCAGCGGCTGCTGACCCCCGGACGTGGCCGGACGCGTTCGCGCCGCCGGGCCGTCTGACGCGCAATACCCCCCTCCGCACCGGGGCCCGTGAATCGCGGGCCCCGGTGCGGGCCCGGGTAAAACCGATTGCGCCTCGGCGGTAACTGCCACACCATATGAGTAACGAAAGCGTGTTATGTCGCACAAGCCGAAATGGTGAGGCACCTGGCTTCCAACCAGGGGTATCGAGTTCGATTCTCGAGTGCGGCTCTGGACTGGACCGGCGGGAGTAACGACCCCCGGCCGGTCCTCCCATGCCCAGGCGGGCGGACGCCACCGCCCGCCGGAGGGCACCATTGACCGGTAGCTCAGTTTCGGGAGAGCGGCTGCCTTACAAGCAGCGGGTCGCAGGTTCGAGTCCTGTCCGGTCAACCCTTTCCGCCGACGGCGATCCGTTCCGTCGTCCAGACGCGGGCACGCTCGCTGAGCGTTATTCCGAGGCCGGGCCGGGAGGGGATGTGCATGCGGCCGCCCGGGTCGCCATTCGTTCGTTGAACAGCGGGTCGAGCCAGTCGAAATGCTCCACCCACGGCTCGCTCGCATAAGCCGCGTCCTCGCCGATGAGCGCGGGCGCGATCTCGGCGGCTTGGGCGAACTGCCCGGGTCCGCCCGCCCGCTTGGAGTAGCCGAACCCGACGCCCTCGTGGCCGTCCTCCGTGCCGATCTCGGCGAACAGGAGGACGACCTCGGTCATCGGCCGCTGCCGCCCTTGGTGTCGCTGACCGGGGTCATTTCGCCTTCTGCACGAGTTGTGCCAGTGCGTCGAACTCGTCCTCGGTCAGGTCGGTCAGCGGCGGCCGCACGGGCCCCGCCGGGCGGCCGACGGCCCGCATCCCCGCCTTGACGATGCTGACGGCGTAGCCGGCGCGGCGGTTGCGGATCTCGCAGTAGGGCAGGACGAACTCCTCCAGGCGGCGCCGCACCTCGTCCCGGTCGTGCGCGCGGACGGCCCGGTAGAACCCGAGCGCGAAGTCCGGCACGAAGTTGAAGATGGCCGAGGAGTACGTCGTCACCCCCATCTCCAGGTAGGGCTGCGCGAACGTCTCGGCGGTCGGCAGCCCGCCGATGTAGACGAGGCGCTCGCCGAGCCGGGCCCTGATGCGCGTCATCAGCTCCAGGTTCCCGACGCCGTCCTTGAACCCGACGAGGTTCGGGCAGGCGTCGGCGATCTCGGCGACGGTCGTGTCCTGGTAGACGGCGTTCGCCCTGCTGTAGATCGTCACGCCGAGGCGGGTCGCGGCGCACACGGCCCGCACGTGGGCGGCCAGCCCCTCCTGCGACGCCTCGGTCAGGTAGGGCGGGAAGAGCAGGATGCCGTCCGCGCCCGCGCGTTCGGCGTCGCGCGCCATCTCGGCCGCCGTCGCCGTGCCGTACCCGGCGGGCGCGATGACGGGGACGCCGTCCGGCGCGTCCCGCACGGCCGCGCGGACGACCCGCCGGACCTCGTCGGCCGTGAGGGAGAAGAACTCGCCCGTCCCCCCCGCCGCGAACAGGCCGCTGAGGCCCGCGCGGCCCAGCCCGGCGATGTTCTCGCGGTAGGCGGGCTCGTCGAAGGACAGGTCGTCGCGGAAGTGGGTGACGGGGAACGACAGGAGCCCGGAGCCGAGCCGGCGGGCGATCTCGTCGGGCGCGGTCTGCTTCATGGCCCGAGGTTAGGATGGCCGATTGATCCAGGTCCAACACGAAATAGGCATTCACTGATACCCGTAGGGAATCGATGTTCACGCTCAACCAGCTCGCGAACTTCGTGGCCGTCGCCGAGGAACTGCACTTCGGCCGGGCCGCCGAGCGGCTGCGGATGACGCAGCCGCCGCTGAGCCGGCAGATCCAGCTGCTGGAGAACGACCTGAAGGTGCGGCTGTTCGACCGGACGAACCGTTCGGTGCGCCTCACCCCGGCCGGGCGCGCGTTCCTGGTCGAGGCCCGCCGGCTGCTGCACCAGGCCGACCACGCCGCGATGTCGGTCCGGCAGGTGTCGGCGGGGGAGGCGGGGAGCATCACGATCGGGTTCACCGCCGCCAGCGCGTACGCGACGCTCGGCCGGCTGCTGGAGGTCGCGCGGACGGAGCTGCCCGGCGTCGGGATCGTCCTGCGGGAGATGGTGACCAGGGACCAGGTCGAAGCCCTGGCGGAGGGCTCCCTCGACCTCGGCCTGGTCCGCCCTCCCGTCACGGACCCGGACCTTGCGGAGCGCAGCGCCGACCGCGAGCCGCTGCTGGCCGCGATCCCCAACGACCACCCCCTCGCGGCGGGGGACGGTCCGATTCGGCCGGCCGACCTCGACGGGCAGCCGTTCATCATGTACTCGCCGGTCGAGGCGCGCTACTTCTACGAGCTGCTGATCAGCCTGTTCCGGCAGGCGGGCGTCACCCCGGTGTACGCGCAGTACCTCAGCCAGGTCCACAGCGTGCTGGCCCTGGTCAACGGCGGCTGGGGCCTCGCGCTGGTGCCCGCCGCCGCGGCCCGGCTGCGCTACGCGGGCCTCACGTTCCGGCCCGTGGACGTCGCCGGGCCGGATCCCGTCGAGCTGAGCCTCACCTGGCGGCGCGGCAACGACAACCCGGCGCTGGCCAGGCTCCTGGACCACTTGGGGGACGGTGCCGGCCACGTGTGACGCGCATCGCCCGGCCTCGCCTTGACCTCGTGCCGCACTCTCGCTTACTTTGGCGTCCAAATATTGGTCGTCAAACTAAATGGCCGCGGACGCGGCCCGGGGCACCGCGGAGGAACGATGAGCGACTTTCCCACGTACGCGCCGTCGGAGGAGCATGAGCTGCTGCGGCGGACGGTGCGTGAGCTGGCCGATGCCAAGATCGCTCCTTTCGCGGCGGAGGTGGACGAGGAGTCGCGGTTCCCGCGGGAGGCGCTGGACGC
>NZ_SMKB01000220.1:0-11657 GCF_004348575.1 Actinomadura sp. 7K534 | reverse complement strand
CCCCGAGATCGACGGCGACGACGAGTCCCCGGCCCAGGCAGCGATGGAGGCCGCCGAAGCCGCCGAAGAGGTGGCCGACACACCCCCGGGCGTCCTGGAGTCGCTGGACGGCGCCGACCCGCTGACCCCCACCGCGAACGGCACCGACCCGACCCTGAACGGCACCGACCCGACCCCTCACCAAACCCCAGCCGAGGCCGAGTAACGAGAACTAAGCCCCCAAGGAAGCAGGCCGGGCGGCCAAGACAAGGCCGCCCGGCCTGCATTCCAACGGGACTTCAAGGCGACCCGCACAATGACGGCTGTGGAGTGGACCGCAGCGAAGCTCCACCCGCGTGATCACCCCACGGGTCGTGCGGCCGGAGGCGCCCCCGGCGCCGGAGGCCGCACGACCCGGCGCACGGGGCACCGTTTCACGAGACGCGGAGCGGATCGGGAAACGGCGCCCCGTGCGCAACGGGGGTTCCAGGGGGTCGCCCCCCTGGGGGAATTCGCTTCGACTCTGGGCTTCCGGTACCCTTGGTCTTCGGCGCGTCGTCGGCGCGTCGCCTGAACTCGCACCGCGAGCCCCCTCCGGGGTCCGTTCGGTGCTCACCTCGCCGATCCGGTGAGACCAAGCAGAGAGCGCCAGAGGTCCTCCTCTGGCGTGCCGCCCTCGGCCCGGTGCCGGGGGTAGGCCCCCGGCCGGGGGCTGGTAAGCCACGCGTGGGACCGGTTAGTTCCGGAAGCGCGCGCAGACGAAGGGTTTCCGCGGTGTACGCGATTGTCCGCGCAGGCGGCAGGCAGGAGAAGGTCGCCGTCGATGACGTGCTGACCGTCGACAAGCTGGCCGGTGAGGTCGGCTCGACCGTCAAGCTTCAGGCCCTGCTGGTCGTGGACGGTGACGACGTCGTCAGCAAGGCGGCCGACCTCGCCCGCTACGAGGTGACCGCTGAGATCGTCGGCGCGGTCAAGGGCCCGAAGATCAACATCATGCACTACCGGAACAAGACCGGGTACAAGCGGCGGATGGGTCACCGTCAGCCCTACACCGAGGTCAAGATCACCGGTATCAAGGCCGGGAAGTAAGGGAGAGCGGTCTCATGGCACACAAGAAGGGCGCATCGTCCAGCCGTAACGGTCGCGACTCCAATGCCAAGCGCCTCGGCGTCAAGCGGTTCGGCGGCCAGGTCGTCAACGCCGGCGAGATCATCGTCCGGCAGCGCGGCACCCACTTCCACCCCGGCCCGGGCGTCGGGCGCGGCGGTGACGACACGCTGTTCGCGCTCGTCGCGGGCGCGGTGCAGTTCCGCCGTTACCGCGGCCGCAACGCCGTGAGCGTCGTCCCGCCGGCGGAATAGTCCGCCTGGGTACCAGACGTTTTTGAAGGGGCGGACCGGTTTCGGTCCGCCCCTTCGTCTTTTTCACTGAGGAGATCACCGTGGCCGCTGGAGCGGGATCGGGCGCGCAGTTCGTCGACCGGGTGGTACTGCACGTCGCCGCGGGCAACGGCGGCAACGGCTGCGCGTCGATCCACCGGGAGAAGTTCAAGCCGCTGGGCGGGCCGGACGGCGCGAACGGCGGCCGCGGCGGCGACGTCGTCCTGGTCGTCGACTCCAACACCGCGAGCCTGCTGGACTACCACCGGCGCCCGCACCGCAAGGCCGGCAACGGCAAGCCGGGGCAGGGCGGTCACCGGACCGGCGCGGACGGCGCCGACGTGGTCCTGGCCGTGCCGGACGGCACCGTCGTGAAGGAGGGCGAGGAGATCCTGGCCGACCTGGTCGGCGAGGGCACCCGCTTCGTGATCGCGCGGGGCGGCAACGGCGGGCTGGGGAACACCGCGCTGGCGTCGGCGCGGCGCAAGGCGCCCGGGTTCGCGCTGCTCGGCGAGCCGGGGGAGGCCCGCGACGTCGTCCTGGAGCTGAAGAGCGTCGCCGACGTCGCGCTCGTCGGGTTCCCGAGCGCGGGCAAGTCGTCGCTGATCGCGGCGCTGTCCGCCGCCAAGCCGAAGATCGCCGACTATCCGTTCACGACGCTGATTCCGAACCTCGGGGTGGTGAGCGCGGGCGACACGACGTTCACGGTCGCGGACGTGCCGGGCCTGATCGAGGGCGCCAGCGAGGGCCGCGGCCTCGGCCTGGAGTTCCTGCGGCACATCGAGCGCTCGTCGACCCTCGCGCACGTCCTCGACTGCGCGACGATGGAGCCGGGGCGCGATCCGGTCAGCGACTTCGAGGTCATCGAACGCGAACTGCAGGCGTACGACCGCGTCCTGGGCGACCGGCCGCTGTCGGACCGTCCCCGCATCGTCGTCCTGAACAAGGTGGACGTGCCGGACGGCCGCGACCTCGCCGAGATGGTCCGGCCCGACTTCGAGGCGCGCGGCCTGCGGGTCTTCGAGGTGTCGGCGGCCACGCACGAGGGGCTGCGGGAGCTGTCGTTCGCGATGGCGGCGATGGTGGAGCAGTACCGCGCGTCGCTGCCGCCGCCGGAGCCGACCCGCCTGGTCATCCGGCCGGAGCCGGTCGGCGGCGGGGCCGACTTCGAGGTCAAGGAGGTCGGGGACAACACGTACCTGATCACCGGTGCGAAGCCGGTCCGCTGGCTGCGGCAGACCGATTTCGCCAACGACGAGGCCGTCGGCTACCTCGCCGACCGGCTCGCGCGTCTCGGCGTGGAGGACGCGCTCGCCGCGGCGGGCGCCGCCGCGGGCGCCACGGTCCTGATCGGGACCGTCGACGACTCCGTCGTCTTCGACTGGGAGCCGGAGGTCGCGGCCGGCGGCGGCGCTTCCGGTCCCCGCGGCACGGACCGCCGCCTCGGCGGATAGCGCCGGACCCGGAGGAGAGACGTTTCATGAGCGAGCGCGAGGCGATCGCGAAGGCGCGGCGGATCGTGGTGAAGGCGGGGTCGTCGTCGCTCACCACGCCCGCGGGCGTGATCGACGAGGGCCGCATCGACGCGCTGGTGGACGTCCTGGCCGGCCGGCGCGCCGACGGCACCGAGATCGTCTTCGTCTCGTCCGGGGCGATCGCCGCCGGGCTGGGGCCGCTGGGGCTGACCCGCCGCCCGCGGGACCTCGCGACCCAGCAGGCGGCGGCGAGCGTCGGGCAGGGCCAGCTGCTGGCCCGCTACACCTCGTCGTTCGCGCGGCACGCGCTGACGGTGGGGCAGGTGCTGCTGACCGCCGACGACATGATGCGCCGCTCGCACCACCGCAACGCGCAGCGCACGCTCGCGCAGCTCCTCGCCCTCGGGGTGCTGCCGATCGTGAACGAGAACGACACGGTCGCCACCGACGAGATCCGGTTCGGCGACAACGACCGGCTCGCCGCGCTCGTCGCCCACCTGATCCGCGCGGACGCGCTGGTCCTGCTGTCGGACGTGGACGCCCTCTACACCGGTGACCCGCGCCTGCCGGGCGCCCGCCGCCTCGGCGACGTCCGCGGGCCGGACGACCTGCGGGACGTGAAGCTCGGCCGGTCCGGGCGGGTCGGCACCGGCGGCATGGTCACCAAGGTCGAGGCCGCCCGCATCGCGGGCATCCCGGTGGTGCTGACGAACGCCGCGTCCGCCGCGCAGGCCCTCGCCGGCGACGAGGTCGGGACGCTGTTCCACCCGGCGGAGGGGCGCCGGATGTCGACGCGGGACCTGTGGCTCGCGCACGCCACCACCGGCCAGGGAAGGGTCATGCTCGATCCCGGCGCCGTCGAGGCGGTCGTGCGGCGCCGCAAGTCGCTGCTCCCCGCCGGCGTCACGGGCGTGGAGGGCGACTTCGCCGCCGGCGACCCCGTCGACCTGTGCGACACCGCCGGCCGCGTGGTCGCGCGCGGGCTGGTGAACTACGACGCGTCCGAGATCCCCGAGCTGATGGGCCGCTCGACCCGCTGGCTGTCCCGCGAGCTGGGCGTCGAGTACGAGCGCGAGATAATTCACCGGGACCACCTGGTGGTCCTGACCGACTGAGACGAGGAGCAGTGATGAGCGAGCGCGAGGAGTTCCTGCGGGTGGCGCGGCGCGCCCGGGAGGCCGCGGCGGGGCTGGCGCCGCTGCCGCGCGCGGCGAAGGACGCCGCGCTGCACCGGATCGCGGACGCGCTGGTCGCCGCCGCACCGGAGATCGTCAAGGCGAACGAGTCCGATGTCGCGCGGGCCCGGGAGAACGGCATCTCCGAGTACATGATCGACCGGTTGAGCCTGTCGGAGGAGCGGATCGCCGCGATCGCGGACGCCGTCCGCAAGGTCGCGGCGCTGCCGGACCCGGTGGGGGAGTCGGTGCGCGGGAACGTGCTGCCGAACGGGCTGGAGCTGCGGCAGGTCCGGGTGCCGCTCGGCGTCGTAGGGATCATCTACGAGGGCCGGCCGAACGTGACCGTGGACGCCGCCGCGCTGTGCCTGAAGAGCGGGAACGTGGCGCTGCTGCGCGGCTCGTCGTCGGCGTACGACTCGAACACCGCCCTGGTCGGGGTGATGCAGGGCGCGCTGGCCGGCACCGACGTCCCGGGGGACGCCGTCCAGCTCGTCCCCGGCACGTCCCGCGAGTCGGTGAAGCACCTGATGCGGGCGCGCGGCCTGGTGGACGTGCTGATCCCGCGCGGCGGCGCCTCCCTGATCAACTCGGTGGTGGAGGAGTCGACCGTCCCGGTGATCGAGACGGGCGTCGGGAACTGCGCGGTGTACGTGGACGCCGACGCCGACATCGACATGGCCTTGGACGTGCTGCTGAACGCCAAGACGCAGCGCCCGTCGGTGTGCAACGCCGCAGAGACGTTCCTGGTGCACGCCGACATCGCCGACAGGTTCGTCCCGCGCGCGCTTGGGGTGCTGAAGGACGCCGGGGTCACGGTGCACGGCGACGACCGCGTCCGCTCGTACGGCGAAGACGTCGTGGAGGCGACCGAGGACGACTGGACCGCCGAGTACCTGTCCCTGGACATCGCCGCCCGCGTCGTGGACTCCCTCGATGACGCCGTCGACCACATCCGCCGGTACGGCTCGGGCCACACCGAGGCGATCGTCACCACGTCCCAGCCCGCAGCGAAGCGCTTCGTCGCGCTGGTCGACTCGGCGGCCGTGATGGTGAACGCCTCGACCCGCTTCACCGACGGCGAGGAGTTCGGCTTCGGCGCGGAGATCGGCATCTCGACGCAGAAGCTCCACGCCCGCGGCCCGATGGGGCTGCCGGAACTGACGTCCACGAAGTACGTGGTGACCGGTGAGGGCCATCTGCGGGGCTGACACCTGGCCCGACGGCCCGTCCGGCGCGGTGGCGCGCAAGTTGTGACACTTTTGCCATTGATGTCACGTTGTGGGTGTGGTCTGATTCACGATTGTGACTCGTGAGTACAGCCGCCGCCGCGTCCTGAAGGGCGCCGCCCTGGGCGCGGGAATCGCCGCCACCGGACTGACCGCTTACCCGTCGCGCCCCGCCGCGGCCGCCCCCGCGCTGCGGGGTCCGGTCGCCGGGACCACCCTGGACCGGACGTACGTGCTCGGCGCGGCGGGCACCGGCGGGTACCGTCCCGTGGTCACCGCGCCCGGCGAGCCGTACGTCCTGCGGCGCGACCTGGGCGGCGCCGCGTCCGCGCGCCGCGCCGCGACCCGCCGCGGCGTGCTGGCCTTCGGGCACCTCACCGACGTGCACGTCCTCGACGCGCAGTCCCCGGCCCGCGTCGAGTTCATCGACCGCTTCCGGGACATCATCAGCGGGTTCCCCGAGGGCGGGTACCGCCCGCAGGAGATCCTGTCGACGCAGGTCGGCGAGGCGATGGTGCAGGCGGTGAACAAGGTGGGGCGCGGTCCCGCCACCGGTCTCGGGCTGGCGTTCACCATCAACACCGGCGACACCACCGACAACGCCCAGTACAACGAGGTCCGCTGGATCATCGACCTGCTGGACGGCGAGCGCGTCCGCCCCGACTCCGGCGACCCGAACCGGTACGAGGGCGTCATGGACTGGGCGGCCTACGACCGCGCCTACTGGCACCCCGACGGCGCGCCCTCCGGAGCCGGGACCGACTTCGCGATCGCCAAGTACGGCTTCCCGCAGGTGAAGGGGCTGCTCGACGCCGCGCGCAGGCCGTTCAAGGCGACCGGCCTGGACTCCCCGTGGTACGCGGTGTTCGGCAACCACGACGGCCTCATCCAGGGCAACCTGCCGGTCAACCCGCTCATCTCGGGCCTCGCCACCGGCGGCATCAAGATCGGCGCCCCGGCCGACGGCGGCCAGGCCGAACGCCTCGCCCGCATGGTCAGCAAGGGGGACGCGGCCGAACTCGTCCGCCTCAGCCGCGAGCAGGGCGCCTCCGGGGGACTGTTCCGCCAGGTCACCCCCGACTGGAACCGGCGGCTGCTGTCCCGCGCCGAGGTCGTCGCCGAGCACTTCAAGACCAGCAAGCTGCGCGGCCACGGCTTCACCTGGGCCAACCTCCGCGACGGGACGGCGTACTACGCGTTCGACAAGGGCATCGTGCGGGGCCTCGTCCTCGACACCGTCAACCAGAACGGCTACTCCGAGGGGTCCCTCGACAAGGCGCAGTTCGCCTGGCTGGAGGCCCAGCTCAAGGCCGGCAGCAGCCGCTACTTCGCGCCGGACGGCTCGGTGGCCGGGCACGCCGTCAAGGACCGGCTGTTCGTCCTGTTCAGCCACCACCCGATCGGGTCGATGGAGAACGGCCTGGGCGGCGACCGCGTCCTCGGCGACGAGGTGAAGGCGCTCCTGCTGCGCTACCCGAACGTCGTCCTGTGGGTGAACGGCCACACGCACCGCAACCACGTGATCCCGCACGCCCGGCAGGGCGGCGGGGGCTTCTGGGAGGTGAACACGGCCGCGCACATCGACTTCCCGCAGCAGAGCCGCATCGTCGAGCTCGCCGACAACGGCGACGGCACCCTGTCGATCTTCACGACGATCCTGGACTCGGCTGGCCCCGCGTCCTACGGCGGGCGCATCGACGACCCCGTCCGGCTGGCGTCGCTGTCCCGCGAGCTGGCGGGCAACGACTGGCAGGACCGCGACACCGAGCGCCGCGGCGAGGCCGCCGACCGCAACGTCGAACTCCTGCTCCCCGCGCCGTTCTAGCGCACGCGAAGGGGCCGCCGCGTCCGTGCCGCGGCGGCCCCTTCCCGCGCTGATCGCTAGTTGCGGTCCGTCGGCCCGGCGTCGCGCCGGGCGAACCGGTCGAACAGCCCGCCGGCCGCGCCGGCCGCCGCGTCCGCCATGTCGCGGACCTTGCCCACGAACGGGTCGGCCGTCCGCTCCCACGACTCGCGGTACGACCGGGCCGCCTCCTTGACCCCGTCGCTGACGGACGCGCTGCCGTCGTCGTCGCGGCGCGGGTAGTCACCGGCGAGGATGCGGTCGTACTCGCCGCTGCGCGCCCACCGGTCGATCTCGGCGAACCGGATCACCGCGAACGGGTGCGACTGCCCGAGCAGGTTCAGGAACTTCAGGATGCCGTCGCGGACGTCGCCCGCCTCGTCGTATTCGCGGGCCTGCCGCAGGAACGCCTCGCTGCTCATCTCGCCCAGCCGGACGCCGCCGGCGAGCTTCATGTGCACCCGCTTCGCCGCGTCCAGGTCCTGGCCGACCAGCAGCCCGGCCCGGTCCGACGACAGCTCCGCCTTCCGGAACCACTCGCGGAGCCCGATGATGATCGCCGCGATGCCGACGTTGCCGAGCGGCAGCCACGCCAGCCGCGACCCCAGTTGCAGCAGGATCTGCATCATCGTCTGGTACACCGCGTGCCCGGACAGGATGTGCCCGACCTCGTGCCCGACGACGAACCGCAGCTCCTCGTCGTCCAGCAGGTCGATCAGCCCGGTGTTCAGCACGATGAACGGGTTGTCGGAACCCAGCGCCATCGCGTTCGGCGTCGGGTCCTGCCGGACGTACAGCTCCGGCACGTCCGGCATGTCCAGGACGTACGAGGCGTCCCTGACCATGTCGTAGATGTTGCGGAACTGGTCCTCGCCGACGCGCACCGTCCCGCCGAGGAACATCAGCCGCAGCGACCGCTCGTTGATCAGGCCCGACATCTTGCGCAGCACGACGTCGAACCCGGAGAGCGAACGCAGCGCCACCAGCGCCGAACGGTCCGCCGGGTGTTCGTAGGCCCGGGAACTGATCCCCGGGAACCGCGTACGTGCTCGATCCGGTGTGTTCTCCGTCATGTCTGGCATGGTAGTTCCGACGAACCGCCGAGCCGCAGGGTTCCCCGGCGCCGGGTCCCCGTCCGGCTCCGGCCCCGTCCGGGAGGAGACCCATGTTCGACCCCAAAGCCGAGGCGATGTCTCCGGACGAGCGCGCCGCGCTGCAGCGGCACCGGCTGTGGGGGCTGGTCGACCGGCTGCTCGCCGCGGGCGGGGTGCAGGGGCGGCGGCTCAAGGAGGCGGGGGTCGCCGGCGGCTCCGACGTGACGCTCGCCGCCCTGCGGAACCTTCCGTTCACCACCAAGCAGGACCTCTGGGACAACTACCCGTTCGGGATGCTGGCCGTCCACCGCGACCAGGTCGCGGCGGTGCACGGGTCCAGCGGCACGCGGGGACGCCCCACGCTCGTCGCCTACACCAAGGCCGACCTCGACCTGTGGGCGGCCATGTGCGCGCGTTCCCTGGCGTGTGCGGGCGCGTCGCCCGGCAGCATCGTCCACAACGCCTACGGCTACGGGCTGTTCACGGGCGGGATCGGCATCCACCAGGGGGCCGTGGCGCTCGGGGCGACCGTGGTGCCGATGTCCGGCGGCATGACCGACCGGCAGGTACGCATGCTCATCGACCTGCAGGCCGACATCCTGACCTGCACCCCCGCCTACGCGCTCCGGCTCGGTGAGGCGCTCGCCGAGGCCGGCGCCGAGGCGCCCGCGCTGAAGGCCGGGCTGTTCGGGGCGGAGCCCTGGTCGGAGGAACTGCGCACCGCCATCGAGGACGTCCTGCCGATCAAGGCGATGGACATCTACGGCCTGTCCGAGGTCATCGGCCCGGGCGTGGCGACCGAATGCCTGGAGCAGAACGGCCTGCACGTCAACGAGGACCACTTCATCGTCGAGGCCGTCGACCCCGAGACGGGCGAGCCGGTCGAGGACGGCACCCCCGGCGAGCTGGTGTTCACGACGCCGACGAAGCAGGCCCTTCCCCTGCTGCGCTACCGGACGGGCGACATCGCGTCCCTGGACCGCGGCGAATGCAACTGCGGGCGGACCCTGGTCCGGATGAGCAAGGTGCTGGGCCGCGCCGATGACATGATCGTCGTCCGGGGCGTCAACGTGTACCCGAGCGAGGTGGAGCGCGTCCTGCTGGGATCGGGGCTGGTGCGGCCGCACTACCAGCTCGTCGTCGACCGTCGCGGGCCGGCGGTCCGCCTCGTCGTCGCCTGCGAGGCGCTGTCGGGCGACCCCCGGGCCGAGCTCGTCCACGGCCTCCGCGAGTCGCTCGGGCTGACCGCCGAGGTGTTCGTCCTGCCCGAGGGCACCGTGCCGAGGGTCGAGGTCGGCAAGGCCGTCCGCGTCGTGTCCTGGGAGGACGGCGGCCCTCCGCTGCCCGGCCTGGCCTGACCCCCGCCCGTCGTCCCGGGCTCCCGGCCCGCTGGTTATTCTCGTCGTCATGACGCAAAAGCGGCGACTGGGGATCATGGGCGGCACGTTCGACCCGATCCACCACGGGCACCTCGTGGCCGCGAGCGAGGTCGCGCACTTCTACTCGCTCGACGAGGTCGTCTTCGTGCCCACCGGGCTGTCCTCCCACAAGCGGGACCACGGGATCACCCCCGCCGAGGACCGCTACCTCATGGCCGTGATCGCCACCGCGTCCAACCCCCGCTTCTCCGTCAGCCGCGTCGACATCGACCGCCCCGGCCCCACCTACACCGTCGACACGCTCCGCGACATGCGCGGCATCCACGGTCCCGACACCGACCTGTTCTTCATCACCGGCGCCGACGCGCTGGAGAAGATGCTGACCTGGCAGGACACTGACGAACTGTTCGAACTGGCGCACTTCGTCGGCGTCACCCGCCCCGGCCACCGACTGGCCGATCCCGGTCTCCCCAACGGGCGGGTCTCCCTGATGGAGGTGCCCGCGCTCGCCATCTCGTCCACCGAATGCCGCGGCCGCGTCCACTCGGGCGAACCCATCTGGTACCTGGTCCCGGACGGAATCGTCCAATACATCAACAAACGGGACCTCTACCGCGACGCCGCCGCGGAATGAACACCCGTCCCACCCGCCGCATACCCTGGTAAGCGCAAGGACCGCAGCGGCATAGCGGTCGTACAGCGACAAAGAGGTCTGGCGACCGGCACCCGTGAGAAGGTGGTGGTGGAGACGACCCCTACAGGGAGGATCGCGAGCGCATCGTGACCGCATCCGAGAGGGCGGCGCAGCTCGTCCGGATCGCCGCCGAGGCGGCGGGCGACAAGCTGGCCGACGACATTCTTGCCTACGACGTGAGCGAGCAGCTCGTCATCACCGACGCGTTCCTGCTCTGCTCGGCCCCCAGCGACCGCCAGGTCCGCGCCATCGTCGACGAAGTCGAGAAACGCCTCCGCGAGGAAGCCGGCGCAAGGCCCGTCCGCCGCGAAGGCGAGCGCGAAGGCCGCTGGATCCTGCTGGACTACGCGGACATCATCGTCCACATCCAGCACGAAGAGGACCGCATGTTCTACGCCCTCGAACGGCTCTGGAAGGACTGCCCCGTCCTCGAACTGCCCGAGAGCGTCACCGCCCCGCAGTCCCGCCCCGTCGGGAGCCCGAGTGACTGACGCCCGGCCGGCCCGCGAGCCCGGCAGACGACGCCTCGTCCTCTGGCGGCACGGCCAGACCTCCTGGAACGTCGAACGCCGCTTCCAGGGCAAGACCGACATCCCGCTCGACGAGACCGGCGTCCAGCAGGCCGAGCGCGCCGCCCGGCTCCTGGCCGGGCTCCGCCCCACCGCCCTGCTGTCGTCGCCGCTCCGCCGGGCCGCCGCCACCGCCCAGGCCCTCGCCGACATCACCGGGCTTCCCATCCGGTACGACGACGACCTCATCGAGCGGGACGGCGGCGCCTGGGAGGGCCTCACCTCCCACGAGATCCGCGAGCGCTACCCCGCCGAGCACGCCGCCTGGCAGCCCCCCGGCGGCGAGACCAGCGCCCAGGTGGCCAAGCGCGTCGGCGCCGCCCTCGAACGCGCCCTCGACGACCTGCCGCCCACCGGCCAGCTCGTCGTCGCCTCGCACGGCGCGGCCCTGCGGCTCGGCATGTCCCACCTCCTCGGCCTGCCGGAGGAGACCTGGGAACGCCTCGGCGGCCTGTCGAACTGCTGCTGGTCCGTCGTCACCGAGATGCGCGACGGAGGCTGGCGACTGACGGAGCACAACGCCGGCACCCTGCCCGAGCCCGTCCTCAGCGACGACCGCCCCGACACCGGAACCTGACACGCCCGAAACGATTCGAGACCTGGCTCCGCCGTCCTATACACTGGCCAGGCGCTGCGGGATGAACGTCCACGCAGCGGCGGGGCTATGGCGCAGTTGGTAGCGCGCCTCCATGGCATGGAGGAGGTCTGGGGTTCGAATCCCCATAGCTCCACTCGGAGTTGGGAGTGGGGCCCACGGAAAGCGTGGGCCGCCACTCCTTCGTCGTCTTCCAGGGGGGCGACCCCCTGGAACCCCCGGTGTGGGGGCTCCGCCCCCACGCCC
>NZ_SMKB01000021.1:0-55196 GCF_004348575.1 Actinomadura sp. 7K534 | reverse complement strand
CGGCCGCGGCGTGTCCCGCGGCCGGCGCCCGGCACCGGATCTCTCAGTTCGGATGTGTCAGCAGCACATCCGTCAGCGACGGATCTGTCAGCAGCGGGTCCGCTCGGCGGGCTCCTGCGCGTCGTCCGCGGCGGCGCGGTAGTCCCGCCACGACTTGAGGAACCGGATCAGCCGCGACACGTCGCGCAGGTCGCTCACCGGGCCGAGCGAGATCCGCAGGGCGCCGCCGGTGGGGAGCCCTATCGCGCGCCGGTACTCCTCCGCCGTGGCGAGGGCGGGGCGCCGTCCGGCGCGGAGCAGGTCTTCCGGGTCGAGCGCGAAGATCGTCTCCCCCACCCCGGGGTTGCAGAAGCACCCCGCGCGCAGGGCGATCCCGCTCCGGGCCGCGCCGCTCTCCACCACGCGTTCGTCGACGAGGGCTCCGTCGGCGTCCAGCAGGTTGAACGCGACCGTCGCCCCGCGGTCCCTCGTGTCGGCGGGGCCGTAGAGCGCGCAGAGCGGCAGGCCGTTGCCGTGGCGGAGGGTGCGCATCGCGTCCAGCAGCCAGTCCAGCAGGCACCGCACCCTGGTCCGGACCGCCTCGCGGCCGAGTGTCTCCCGGACGTAGTCCAGGCCGATCGGCACCCCGAGCACGCCGGTGAAGTCGGGCGTCCCGTCCTCGAAGCCGTCCGGTGGAGCGGCGGGTGCGTGCCATCCGCCGCGGGCGCTGGACGCCACCACGGTCCCGCCGGCGAACCACGGGCGGCGCAGCTCCGCGAGCGCGTCGTTGCGGGCGACGAGGCACCCGAGCCCGGTCGGCCAGCCGAAGATCTTGTAGTAGGACAGCGGGACGAAGTCGGGCTTGCCGGTGCGCAGATCAAGGTCGGACAGCGCCAGGTAGGCCGCGGCGTCGAGCGCCACCCGCCAGCCGCGCGACTGCGCCTCGCGGACCCAGCCGAGCGGATGCCGGACGCCGGAGAAGTTGCTCTGCGCCGGATACGCGAACAGCGACGGCGACGCGCCCGCCCGATCCAGGACCCGGAGCACGGCGGAGGGGTCGGCCCGCAGGTCAGGGCGCAGCGGGATCGTCTCCACGGCGGCACCGCGTGCGGTGGCGTACTCCCGGATGCCGAGCACGGAGTTGTGGTTGTCCTGCAAGAGCGCCAGCCGGGACTCCGGCCCGAACGGGAACGCCTCCCCCACGAGCCGCAAAGCGCCGGAGGCGTTCGCGGTGAAGATGACCGAGTACTCGCCGGGGTCAGCGTTCAGGAACCGCAGTGTCGCCTGCCGGGCCCGGTGCATCGCTTCGGTGGAACGCCGGGAAGGCCCGTTCTCCGAATGCGGGTTGCCCCAGGTGCCCCCGCACAGGACCTGCTGGTACGCGGCGATCTGGGACCGGCCCGGAAGCCCGCTCCCGGCGTAGTCCACGTAGACGAGGTCCTGGTCGTCGAGCCGGCCGAAGTCCTCCTTGCGGATCCGGTCGAGATGGCCGGTGGCGATGTAGCCCGGAAAGGCCCGCGAGAACTCGGCCGCACCGAGCTCCTCCTGCGCTTCGACGGTCACGGCGGGTCGGCTCACCGGGAGGCGCCGGCCGCCGGGGCCGGCTCGGCGATCATCCGCGCCATCCTGGAGTACCCCTGGTCGACCACCCGCTGCGCCACCACGTCATGGAAGTCGGGGTTCTCGGGGACCACCGCGTCGAGGCCGTCCGCATACCGGTTGAACATCGAGAACGCGGCGGCGATCAGCACGGTGTCGTGGATCTCGACGTCGGCGGCCCCGGCGTCCCGTGCCGCGTCCACGTCGGCGCCGAGCACCGACCGGCCGCCGATCCGCACCTTCTCGGCGATGCGCAGCAGTGCCTTCATCTTGGCGCTGATCGGCGCCTCGTCCGGCATCTCCCGCACGGCGCGCACGACGTCGAAACCGTCCTCCATCTGCAGGGCGGCAATGGTGAAGTGCCCGTCCCGGCAGAACTCGCTGGAGTTCCCCTGGGACACATATCCGGCGATCAGCTCACGTTCGCCGCGGGTCAGCGCGTTGTCCGCGCGGAGCAGGACCTCGCAGAGTTCGAGCAGCGGCACGGCCGTCTCCGGCCGGAACTGGAAGAGCCCGAAGGTACCGGGACTTTCCTTGGGAACAGGAATGTGCGGCATCTTGCCCTCCTCGATAGCGGGCGGCCTTTGATTGCACCGCCAGTAGAACACTTTAAAAATATCTAGTCAACGCTGCATGTTTGTGGCGCGACTTCGAATTGAAGGCACGAAAGAATGCGGCGGTGATGCCCGGCTGGCAATGAGGTCAGGCGTCGTCGCGCAGTGCGCGCAAACCGGCGTCGAGCGCTCCCAGCGAGACGCCCACGGCGGCGGCGACGGTCATTTCGAATATCTCGTCCTCGCTGTGGCCGGCCGCCTTGAGGTGCTCGATGTCCGAGTCCGTCACGTCCCAGGGCTCGTCCCTGATCTTCGCGGTGTAGGACGACCAGGGATCGGCGAGCGCCGCCTCTCCGGTGGCGGCGGAGCGGCGCAGCGCGGGAGCGGTCTGACCGGAGCCCTCGAACACGCCCGCGCGCAGCTCCGCGATGAGCCGCGAGTACTTGGCCGCGGTGGACTCTTCCTGGTTGCGCGGGTCCTTGTTGCGCATGGCCGTCCTTTCAGCGCAGCGTGAAAGCGGGGAACCGGTAGCCGAACTGGTGGAGGGCCCGCGTCCCCTTCGTGAGCTGGCCTTCGAGCAGCTTGAAGTCGAACGCGAACGCCAAGCGGTCGACGGCGTTCCACACGAACGCGACGTGGAGCGCCTCGACCACGGCGTCGTCGGGGACGCCCAGCTCACGAGCCTCCCGGAGGTCGTCTCCGGAGACCGGCCCGGGGGAGCGCATCACCTTCTCGACGAACGAGAGGACCGCCCTGAACTCCGGCCGGGCGGTATCGGCGTCCGCGACGTCGACCTCGCCGTCGGCCGCGATCCCGATCATCTCGGTGTGGATGTCGATGCAGTACGGGATCTTGAAGAGCCGGGCGATGGTCAGCGCGATGTACTCGCGCTCGCCGGGAGTCCAGAACGAGGGGCCGCGCATCGCCTCCGCGAAGAGCTCGCTCACCGCACGGCCGAAGAACTCCGGGCGGTAGAGGATCATCTTGACGACGTCGGCCATCTCCGCCCCGGAGGATTTCGAGGCCATCAGCATGAAGAACCTGGCCGGCTTCCGCTGCCCCGTCTCAAGGTTCGCCAGGCGCACGACTCACTCCCTGTCCGCATCGCTGATCGTCAGCGTTTCCGCCCGGCGGCGCCGTCCGCGCAGCACGGTCCCTCGGTGCGCACCGGATTGCCCCTAAATGGTGCGCCGGTAAAGCGTTTCCCGCCAATGCCGGGTTGAGCGGATTCCCGTCCCGGGGCCGGTCGCTCAACCGCGAGAAGTTCGCGGTTGAGCAGCGCGTCCGCGACCACGCCGGCTTCAGCCGCGGCACCCATCGGGCTCAGAGATCCCGGCAGACGATTTAGAAACATATAGCGATTGCTCGAACCAGGAGACCCGGCCGCCGTGGTCGTCCGGTCGGACATCCCCCTGTGTCGGCCCTTGTCCCGGGCGAGAAGCGTACTGCTCAGCGCGATTGACTATCGATTCTTAAAGTGTTTGCCTGGAACCCGGCGAGCCGACACGAAACGACCACAATTTCGGCGACCAGACCGCGAGCCCACACGCGAATCCGAGAACGCCTGGTCGACCATGCCCAGATCGTCAACCCAATCCGAAGAACCATGGTGTGCCGGCCGCCCGTCCGGACCCCTGCGGTCCAGTTCCACATCCCCACCGAAAGGCTCTGCCATGAGCGAATCCGAGAACATCATCCGGCGCGTGATGGAGCGCGGCATCGGCGTCGGGTCCGACGGCTCGCAAAGCCCCAGCCCGGACGCGGTCGTCAAGGGCCACGAGTCCGCCTGGGGCGGGCCCGGCAACCTGTACCCGATCCGCCCGTACACGCTGACCCCGCCGGCCCTCGAGGCGTTCACCGTGCGCGAGCGCATCCACGTGCTCGTCGACGGCCTCGGCGAGGACATCGTGGACCTCCACGGCATGGCGATCTACCGCCGGCACGACCCGTTCGCGGCCGACGGCGTGGAGCTGGAGTGGGCCACCTCCACGATCACCGCGCAGTTCCTGACCCTCCAGGTCACCGGGCACAGCGACGTCTTCGGCCAGGTCAAGGTCTCGAACACGCCGGCCAAGCCGGAAGGCGCCCGGGTCCGGCCGACGCCGTCCCGCGACGGCACCCTGATGCCGATCAAGGACTGCGTCACCGACATCTACCCGCAGTTCGAGATCGAGCAGCTCGGCCAGGTCGTCCACACCGGCGACCGCGTGGTGCGGCTCGAGTCCCGGATCGCGATGGTCCCGCCGATCGGCGACGTCTCGCGGACGTCGGCGCGGTACCCGCTGTACGACAGCGAGGACCGCCCGGTCGGCGAGCTCGTCGCGGCCGACATCGAGATCGGCGCGCTGCTGCACCACATCCCGATCAGCAGCGTGACCATCTCGCCGGCGCTGGCCGAGGTGCTCCTCAAGGCGTAGCCGCCGGACCGCCCGAACCGACCTGAGCCGGAGCCCGCCGTCCGCGGTGCGGACGGGTCCGGGCAGGCAGGCCGGGGAAGCCCGCCGGTTGATCCGGCGGGCTTCCGCTTCCGGCCGGAAAGCGCGTTTATTACGCTGTCCATATCCTTTGCAATTGGCTTTCAAAGGCGGGTGCCATGTTGGACGCGATCCAGAATGTCAATTGGCATGTCAATTGGCCGGATGATGCGGCCGGAAACGGCGTCAGCCGGGAGGAGACGCGGGAAGTGCTGCTCCGGCGGCCTTACTGGACGGCTCCCGGCCCGGACGGGACGACCCTGGTCTACGGCCTCACCGACGCCGGCCGCCACCTGCTGGTGTCGGTGGTCGCCGAGGGCGAGGACGTCCTCGTCGTCGGCGCCCGCGACATGAAGGAGTCGTGGGACGCCAGCTACACCGGCGCCGCTCCGCCCCCGTGGGACATCGGCCGCCCGCAGCCGGCCTTCGTGCGGCTGGCGGACGAGGGCCGGCTGCGGGGCCGCGTCCTCGACGCCGGCTGCGGAACCGGCGAGCACACGCTGCTCGCCGCGAGCCGGGGCGCCGACGCCACCGGCATGGACCTCTCCCCCACGGCGATCCGGCGCGCCCGCGAGAAGGCGGCCGAGCGCGGCGTGAGCGCGCGCTTCGAGATCGCCGACGCGCTCGAGCTGCCGCGCCGGGCCGTCGTGTTCGACACGGTGATCGACAGCGCCGTCCTCCACGTGCTCGACGCCGAGGACAGGGCGAAGTACGTCGCGGGCATCGCCTCCGTGCTCCGCCCCGGCGGCGTCTGCCACCTCATCTGCTTCAGCGACCGGCAGCCGGGCAGCTGGGGTCCCCGCCGCTTCCGGGCGGACGAGCTGCACGCAGCGTTCAGCGACGGCTGGGCCATCGAGTCCCTGACCGCTGACACGTTCCAGCTGAACCCGTTCCACGGCGTCCACGAGGCGCACGCCTGGCTGGCCACGATCAGGCGCAAGTAGCAGCCCGGCTTCGTCGACTTGCGGCAGAGGTTCAGCCGAAGCGGAGGCCGTCGTTCAGGCCCAGGGCCCGCTCGCCCCAGGCGCGCAGGTTCATGTCGAGGTTGTTCGCCATGTGCTGCGCGACCGCGTGCACGTCCCGCCAGTGCCGCTGTAGCGGTGAGCTCTCGTCGAGCATGCTCGCGCCGGCGTTGACGAACAACTCCTCGACGGCCTCCACGCAGAGCCGCACCGAGAACGCGTTGTCCCGGCGGCTGCGGGCGAGCGTCGCGGGAGCCGCGGCGCCCAGAGTCAGCACGTCCAGGGTCACGGTCTCCGCCGAGCGCCGGATCAGGGTCTCCGCGGCCTCGACGCGCGCCGCCGCACCGCCGAGCCTGGCAAGGGCGCCCGGGTCCGCGGTCCCGTTCGCGCCCGCGGCCGGACGCGGCCTGCTCCGCATGCGTTCGGTCGCGGCGCTGATCGCCGCCTGCGCGATGCCGACCGCGGGCGCGGTGAGGAAGACCTGCCAGGCGCCGACGAGCGGCAGCCGGTACATCGGGCCGTCGTTGACCTCGGCGCCGGGCGCGGTGGCGTTCAGCAGGTCGTGCAGCCGGAGCGTGCGGTGGTGCGGGACGAAGACGTCCCTGGCGTCGACGCTGCAGCTGCCCGTGCCGGCCAGCCCGGCCGACCGCCAGTCCTCGACGATCTCGACCTCGTCCCGCGGGATCAGCAGGAACCGCATGTCCGGCGGCCCCTCCCGCCGCGGCAGCGGGGCGAGCAGCGCCACCCAGTCGGCGTGGTGCACGCCGGTCGAGAACCGCCACCGGCCCTCCCGGATGTGCAGGCCGCCGTCGACGGCGTCCGGGGGGCTGCCCCCGCTGAAGCACGTGCTCATGGTCGCGTCCGGATTCTGGCCCCAGACCTCCTGCTGGGCCCGCTCGCCGAACAGCGCCACGAACCAGCCGTGCGCGATGACCAGCGAATACGTCCATCCGGTCGACCCGCACCCCTGGGCGAGCAGCGTGATGACGTCGAACGCGTCGGCCAGGTCGAGTTCCGACCCGCCGAAGCGCCGCGGCTGGGTGATGCGCATCAGCGCGGATTCCCTGAGGTCGGCGAACGTCTCGTCCGGCAGCCGGCGGAGCGCCTCGGTCTTGGCGGCGCGGTCGTCGAGGACCGGAATGAGCGCCCGCGCACGGGCGGTGGCCTCGGCGGGGGTCAGCGTCAGCGTCCCGGAACCGTCTGTCATGACCGTCACCTGCTTCCTAGTTGGGCTGGTGCGCCTCGTGGAAGGCCCGGAGGGCGCTGGACGCGAACCGGGCCGCCATCGGCTCGGTCACCTTCCCGCCGTCGGCCAGGTCCTGGAGCGCCCCGTCGACGCACGACTCGAAGGACTTCGCGGACAGCGCCCTGTCGGTGTGGTCGCACGGGATCTCCGGGAACGTGATCCGCTCGCCGGGGCGCACGTCGTAGAGCTTGTTGCGGACGCCGCCCGGCCAGAGGACCTCCACCGTCCCGGTCTTCGCGGCGCCCATCCCGAACGACTGGACCAGCGAGTTCTGCGACGCGAAACTCGAACCGGCCATGACCGGGCTGATCGCGGCGGGGAGACCGGCGGGCGTGAAGCTGACCACGGCGCCGATGCCGTCCCGGTTCGCCCGCGCGTCCTCGACCAGCCCCTTGGCGCCGAGCGTGCGCACCGCCACCGAGCCGTTTCCGTTGCCGCCCTTGTTCATCTCGACGGCGAGCGTCCCCTCGCCGGTCTTGCCCGGGGCCGGCTTGTAGCTCAGGACGCCGACCGCCCGGTACTCCGCGAGGTACGCGCTGCCGTCGAACGGTGAACCGAAGTCCTGCGGGTCCGAGGTGAGCTTGCCGACCATCACTCCCTGGGCGGCGGTCACCAGGTCCACGTGCCCGTCGTTGTCGAGGTCGCCGGAGGCGACACCGGTGATGATCCGGGTGCGGTTGTCGGCACCGCTCTTGGTCAGCGCCGGGTCATAGGAGAACGACGGGTACAGCCCCTTGATGAGTCTTTTCGGGCCGTCGTTCCGCAGGAGCGTTCCGGGGTTGTCCGCGTTGACGCCGACGATCGCCTGCATGCCGCCGTAATAGGCGACGTCGGTGTAGCCGTCGTTGTCGTAGTCGAGCGTCGACACGCCCCAGCCGAACGGGGTCGCGTTCAGGCCGCCCAGGGTCGGGTCCGCGCCCGTCTCGGAGGGATGGAGCTGCGCCGGGCTCCGCGGGTCGGCGATGGTGCCGTCCGGCCGCTGGATCAGCCAGCGGCTGGAGAAGTCGCCGAGGTTCTGCGGCAGGCCGTACATGGGCAGCATGAAGTCGCCGAAATTGGTGACGAACATGCTCAGCTCGCCGTTGAAGTTGAGGTTCCCGAATGCGAAGCCCATCCAGGCGCCCGGGGACTCCATGAGGCCCAGCTGCTGCGTGACGTCGGTGAACCGGCCGCGGCAGTCGTTCTTGTACACCCGGATGAACCCGCGGTCGCGGCCCCCCGCGAACTTCGCCAGCGGGACGGCGCCCTGGTCGGACCCCACCACGAGGTCGGTGCACCCGCGCTGGAAGAGGTCCACCGCGGCGACGGCCCAGGTCTGGCCGATCAGCGGTGTCGGGGTGGCGAATCCGGAGCTCACGCTGACGTCCTCGAAGTGCGGAGTGCTTCCGCCGGTGTTCGCCAGGAGCTGGTTCGGCTGGTTGTAGGTGGACGTGTCGTCCATGATCGCTTTGGCGTTCTTCAGGTTGCTCGAGTTCGCGATCGCGATGCCGAGCCGCCCGTTGCCGGAGAAGTCCCCCATCGTGCAGCTCACGTGGCTGTAGGAGCCGCCGCCGGCGCCGCTCTCCTCGGTGATGTCCGTGAAGCGCCCGCCGCCCTCGTTCAGCAGCAGCCGGTTCGGGCCGTTCCGTCCCAGGACGTAGAGGCTGTCGCGGCCCGAGTTGTCGATGTCGCCGGCGCACGCGCCGTTCGCGTTGAACCCCGGCAGGGCGGCCCCGGCCTGCTCGGCGACGTCCCGGAATTCGAGCTTCCCCGTCTTTCCCATCATGTTCTCGAAGAGGGAGCTCGGCCGGCACGGGCCGTTGGTCACGTACACGTCCTGGTAGCCGTCGTCGTTGTAGTCGAAGACGACGACGCCGGGAATGCCCCGGTCGTGCAGCGGCTCGTCGGTGAAGTCGCTGATCGAGATGAACAGCCGCTTCTTGTTGGCCAGCCGGTGCTGGTGCTCGGGAAGCGTCGGGCAGCGGCGGTACTGGGCGAGCGGCGTCCCGGGGACCGCGATGTTCTGGAAGGCGATCCCGGCGTTCACCACCTTCGGCGGCGGCGCCGACCCGCCGGACGCGCACGCGCCGGTGAGGACGGCGAACGCCGCGGCGACGCCCAGCGGACGGAGAGATGCCCTTGCGATCATGAGTCACCCGTTCTGCTGTCTCCCGGGCCGGCGGCGACCCGTCCCCGCAGCGGCGGGATCACCAGGGCGGGGATCACACCGAGCAGGGTCACGCCGGCCAGCGCGTAAACGGCCGCGCCGAAGCCCGAGAAGAACTCGGGCCCGGACTCGTATCCGCCGAAGGCGGAGAACATCGCCACGGCGAGCGCCACCCCGAAGCCGGCCCCCGCCTGGCGCATCGTGTTGCTCACCCCGGAGGCGATGGCGAACCGCTCCGGGTCCGTGAACCGCATGACGGCGGTGGCGGTCGTGGGCATGGCCGCCGCGACCCCGATCCCCGCGATGACCAGCGGGACGACCAGCGTCGTGTAGGACCGCCCGGACGTCACGAGCACCCCGATCGCGAAGAACGCGCCGGCGAACAGGGTCAGCGCGACCGCGATGATGGGCCGTTCGCCGAGCCGGTCGGCCAGCAGGCCGGCCAGCGGCGCGATCAGGGGCGCGAGCGCGACCCACGGGAGCAGCCGCACCCCGACGCCGATGGAGTCCTCGCCGACCACGAGCTGCAGGTACTGGGTGAACATGAACGCGGTGCCGTAGATGCCGGCGCCGATGGCGAAGCTCGATGCGCAGCCGCCGGCGAAGCTCCGGTCCCGGAACATCGCCAGGGGGATCATCGGGTCCGCGCACCGGCGCTCCCACTGGATGAACGTGATCAGCCCGATGCCGCCGGCGATCAGGCCGACGACGATCGTCCAGTCGCTTCCGCTGACGCTGCCGATCCGGAGCAGCGCCTGCAGGATGAGGATGATGGCCGAGCTGGCGAGGATCAGCCCGATGAGGTCGAGCTGCCGGGCGTGGCCCTTGGTCTCGTCGATCCAGAGCAGGCTGAGCACGATCAGCACGGCGCCGATCGGAACGTTCACCCAGAAGATCCACTGCCACGGCAGGAAATGCAGGATGCCGCCGCCGACCAGCGGCCCCACGGCGATGCTGATCCCCATGATCGCGCCCCAGACCCCGAACGCCGTGCCCCGTTTCGCGGGCGGCGTCACCGCCGTGACGATGGACAGCCCCAGCGCCATCCCGGTGCCGCCGCCGATCCCCTGGAAGGCCCGCGCGACGATCAGCATGCCGATTCCGGACGCGGAGCTCAGCGCGCACCAGACCGACCCGACCGTGAAGATGCCGACTCCGATGACGAAGACCAGGCGCCGGCCGTAGCGGTCGCCGAGCGCGGAGCTGGTCAGCAGGGACGCGGCGAAGCCGATCTCGTAGGCGTTGACCGTCCAGCCGAGGTCGCTGGCGCTCGCCCGCAGCGTCTCGAACAGGGTGGGCAGCGCCACCATGATCACCAGAATGTCCAGGCCGACCATGAAGGCCGTCACCGACGCGAGGACGACCGTCCGCCGCTGCCGCAATGTGGCGACCCCGCCGGGAATCTCGGCCGGTGTGGGACTCGATGTCACAACGCGCACGACGGGCTCCTCGATATGAGCAGGGCGCTTTCGCCGATCAGTACTCCGGCCAGGAAAGACGGCACACGGAACAGGCGGAGGCGCGGACGCCACCACTGCTTTACGCAAATATAGGATCGATTCCGCAAAGGATCACAAGGGGCTCAGCCGGGAAAGTGAACGTCCCGCCGGAAGACGGCCTTCGGGACGGGAAACCGCCTGCTCGACTGCGGAATCCCGCGATTGAGCAGGCGGCTTCCCCGCGCCGCTCGCGGTGCCGCCCACCGTACGGACGTTTGAACAACGCAGCCGTTCTTGCACTAGGTCTTTTTCAACCTTAGCTTTGACGGCGGATGCGACGTGCCAGGCGGCGAGCCGCATTGCCGCCATTCAGGAGGAATTGCGATGACACGGGAAGCCGGCACCGCGGGTCAGCTCCCACCGGCCGCCGACCGGGTCACCGGCCAATGGCGAAAAGGCGGCTTCGGGTCGCGCATGTACGACTTCATCGTCATGCACGAGCGCGTCGCCGACCCGCTCGGCCGCCTCATGTGGCACAACGACATGAGCGATATGTATCGCGATATCGCCGAGCTCGGCGACCTCCCCGCGGGTTCGGAGATCCTCGACGTCCCCTGCGGCGGAGGCGTGTCCTTCCGTGGGCTGCGGCCCGGCCGGCGAGTGCGCTACGTCGCCGCGGACATCTCCCCGTTCATGCTGGACAGGGCCCGGGCGGAGGCGGCACGGCGCGACCTGTCCTCGGTCGAATTCCATCAGGCGGATGTGCGCGCGCTGCCCTTCGCCGACGCCACTTTCGACCGCTGCCTCACGTACAACGGCCTGCACTGCTTCCCCGACCCTGAGGCCGCCGTCGCGGAAATGGTCCGTGTGCTGCGGCCCGGCGGGCAGTTGCGCGGGACCGCGGTGGTCACCGGCGGCGGCAGGATCCCCGCCGCCTGCATCGCGATCTTCCAGCGCGCCGCCCAGTTCGCCGACGTGGGGACGGCCGAGGACATCGAGCGGTGGCTCGCCGCCGCCGGGATCGCCGACCCCCAGGTCGGCCGGCGCGGCGCCTACGCGTTCTTCTCGGGCAGGAAAGCGCGGCCGGAGAAGTGACTTCTCCGCGAGCGGAAGGAGAGAGCATGTCCGAGTCCGTAGGGGACGAGTACGACCCGCTGAGCAGGCATCTGGACGACCCCTACGAGTTCTATGCGCGCGCCCAGCGGGAGACGCCGGTCTTCTTCTCCGCCAAGCTGGGCATCTGGGTCGTGACCCGGATGGCGGACGTGAAGAAGGTCATGCGGGACGGCCGGACGTTCTCGTCGATCAACAACTTGAGGCCGCTGCAGCCGCTCAGCATGGCGGTGCTCCCCATCATGTTCAGCGGGTACCCCCTGGTACCGGTCTTCCTCGTGATGGACGGCGACGAGCACATGGAGCACCGGCAGCCGTGGGCCGCCGGGTTCACCGCCGACCGGGTGGCGGCGGTCAGGCCCTACGTCGCGGAGCGTTCCGCGGCGCTCGCCGACGACCTGCTCGCGGGCGAGAGCCCGGCCGATCTCATGGCCGGCTACGCGAACCCCCTGGCCAACTCCGTCATCGCCCACGTGATGGGGATCGCGCCCGAGCACCACGCCGCGCTGGGCGCGGACACCAGGAACGCCGTGAAGATCGCCATCGGCTACGTCTCCCCCACCGAGGAGGAGCAGGCCGAGGCCGCCATGTCGTGGACGAACTCCCAGCGCCTGATCGGCGACTACGTGGACGCGCGCAGGGCCGAGCCGCGCGACGACCTGATCAGTGAGGCGATCGCGGCCTTCTCGCCCGACGGCGCGCCGCTCAGCGAGGACGAGGAGGCGGAGCTGGTCGGATCGGCGTGGGGCGTCACGCTGGCCGGCCAGATCACCACGTCGGCCTTGATCGGCGCAGGGGTGCTGCGGCTCCTCGAACACCCGGAGCAGTGGCGGTCGCTGTGCGACCGGCCCGACCTGATCCCGAGCGCCGTCGAGGAGATCCTGCGGTTCTGCGCCCCGGGTCACCTGTTCCTGCGGCAGACCACGAAGGACACGGTCCTGGCCGGGCGGGAACTGCCGGCCGGCACCGAGCTGGCGGTCTGCCCGGCCGCGGCGAACCGGGACGCGGCCGTCTTCGACCGGCCCGGCGAGTTCGACATCACCCGGGACTCGCCGACGAGCCACCTGGCGTTCGGGCATGGGCCGCACTACTGCATCGGGTCCCGGCTGGCCCGTGCGGAGCTGGAGATCTCACTCGACGTCCTCACCCGGCGCTTCCCGAAGCTGTCGCTGGTGCCGGACCGGCCCGCGACCTGGCGCCCGTCCCTCATCCAGAAGGGCCCGGCCGAGGTGCCCGTCGCCTGGTAGGGAGCGGGCTCGCGGCGGCCGGCCCGGCCGTGTCGCGGTGGTCCGGGTGTCCGCGGACATGCGAAAAGGCCCCCACGGTCGCTCGCATGCCTTGATGCATGTGAGCGGCCGTGGAGGCCGTGGGTCGAGCGCGCCGGACGGCTGCGGTCTGATCGCCTGAGTCTGATCGTCGGCGTCGCAGGGGCGGCGCGCTCGGATGCGGGACTGCGTCCGAGCTCAGGCTCCGTCGAACGCCTGCTGGAGCGCGGCGAGGCTCATCTTGCCCTGAGTGCTCATCATCGCCTTCGCGGCCTGGGCCGCCTTCGCCCGGTCCGGGGAGCCGAGCATGTCCGCGAGCGCGGCCGGGACGACCTGCCAGGACACGCCGAACCTGTCCTTGAGCCAGCCGGCCCGGCCCTCCTCGCCGCCCGCCGTCAGCGCGTCCCAGTAGTGGTCCACCTCGGCTTGGTCGGCGCACGGGATCTGCAGCGAGATCGCCTGGGTGAAGTCGAGGGGCGGGCCGTTGAGCGCGACGAAGCTCCGGCCGTTCAGGGTGAACTCCACGCTCACGACCGCTCCCTCGGGCCCGGGGCCGGCCGCGGTGAAGTGGTTGACCCGGCCGATGGAGGAGTCCTTGAAGATTCCGGTGTAGTGCTCGGCCGCCTCCTGGGCATTGCCGCTGAAGAACATGCAGGTGATCAGGTCGGTACCGGACATTGGCTCGTCCTCCTCGCCTGGCGCTTTGACGTGACCGTTCAAATGATTCTTGCGCCTGCCGGGCCCTGGTCAACTCCCCTGTTCGGCCAAAACCAGATCTTTACCTCGCCGTGACCCTCTCTCCCGGCATTTAGTGCAATGTTTCGACGCGGTCGGCGAATACAGCGCGAACCATTTACCGGAATGGACCTCGGTGGATCGTTCCAATGCGCTTGCCGCCAAAGCCCCCGGAACTCTCCCGCGTGCGCGGGGGGAACCGGGGGCCGGCGTGTTCAGCCGCCGAACATCTTCGCCATGCGAGCCATCATTTCGTCGGGCGCGACGTCCTCGACATGGGACGCGATGGTCCAGCCGTGGCCGAACGGGTCGACGACGTGACCGTCGCGGTCGCCGTAGAACTGGTCCTCTGGGGGCCGCACGAGCTCGGCGCCGAGCTTCACCGCCTTGTCGACGACCGCGTCGACGTCCTCGACGTAGATGAACAGGAAGGTGGGCGAGCCGTCGAGCCCGCCGGGAGGCGGCGCCTTGGTGCGGCCGGGCATCTCGTCCTCGACGATGAGGACCGCGTCGCCGACCTCGATCTCCGCGTGGGCGATCGTCCCGTTGGGCCCGGGGTAGGACATGCGCTGCGTCGCCCCGAACACTTCCGTGTAGAACTCGATGGCCTTGGCCGCGCCGTTGACGACGAGGGCCGGAGTAATTCTGCGATATGACTCGGGAATCGGCTTCACTGCACCCGCCATGATCACTCCTCCTTGTCGGCTCCCGCACGTTCGAACCGTGCAGCGGCAACAGAAACCAGGTAATTCAGCCAGCTCGCACGCTAACACTCGCTATCGCGAGCGTCAACGGATGAACACCTCCGGATAAATTGCCGGCCGCGCCACTTTCCGGCCGGTCCAGAATCGCATGCCGTTTCGGCATTTCTCATGCGGCGCGGGCCTCACGGGCCGAGCGGGGAGGTCACTTCTGGCGGTAGGCGACCTCGATGGCGACGCGCGCCAGTTCGTCCCGCCAGCCCGGGCTGAGCGGGGCCTCCGCGATCGCGGACCGGGCCTGCTCCACCAGGTGGTCGATGCGGCGCTCGACCTCGCCGCGCACGCCCATGTCGGTGATGAGGCGGCCGAGTTCGGCGCCGTCCCCGTTCTGGTCGGCGAGCAGCCGGGAGACGCGGTCGTCGCGCTGGACCGCCAGGGCGACGAGCAGGGTCATCCGCTGCTGGGCGAAGTCCAGGCCGGTCGGCTTGCCGGAGACGGAGCTGTCGCCGAAGGCGTCGATCAGGTCGTCGCGCAGCTGGAACGCCTCGCCCAGCGCTGCGCCGTACTGCTCGAACGGGGCCGCGAGGTCCAGCCGCCCGGCGATGGCGGCGCCGAGCGCCAGCGGGCGGTGGATCGTGTACCGCGCGGACTTGCATATCGCCGTCCAGCGGGAGAGCTCGGGGTCCGCGACCCGCTCGGCCGCCACCCTTATGTCCAGGTACTGGCCGATGACGACCTCGGTGCAGACGTCGTGCCACACCTCCCGGGCGGCCGGGGACAGCGCGCCGACCAGGCGGTGGGCGTAGACGTGCGCGAGGTCCCCGGCCAGGCTCGCCACGCCCTCGCCGTACCGGCGCGGCTCGCCGGCCCAGCCGGCGGCGCGGTGCTCCGCGGCGTGCCGCTCGTGGGCGGTCGGCTCGTCGCGGCGCAGGGGCGAGTCGTCCAGCACGTCGTCGTGGAGCAGTGCGTACGCGTGCAGGATCTCCAGTGCGGCGGCCGCGTCCACCGCGAGCTGCTCCCGCGCCGGATCGCCGCCCGCGGCCAGGAAGCCGTTCAGGCAGAACGCGGGCCGCAGCCGCTTCCCGCCGGCGGACACCAGGGCGTCGACCGCCTCGACCGGCACCGCCGCGCGCGGGTCCACCGCGGACCAGCGGGACTTCTCCGCGGTGAGCAGGCCGCTCAGCCGGTCCTCGACCCGGCTCAGCAGGGCGCCGCGGGCCTCGGCGGGCGTGGTGGTGGTCTGATCGGTGGCTCCCATGCCACGACCTCCTCTTCCCGAAGAATCTGTCCGCATAAGCGGTGCGGGCCAGGAACGCCGTCGGCGTTCCTGGCCCGCAGGGTGTGTCTGGACGGTCTTACAGCACGGTCTAAAGCACCAGGCCGCGGTTCAGTACCGCCAGGGCCCGGTCGATCAGATCGAGCAGGTCGCCCTCCTCGCTGTGGTCGCCCCAGAGCACCTGGTGGAAGGCGCCCGTCATGGCGCCCACGACGACGCGGAGTTCGAGGTCGTCCGCCGGGCGGCCGGTCCGCTCGGCGAGCGCCGCGCACGCGGCGTCGACCATCCGGTACTGGGCCTCGTACATGAAGGCCCGCACCGTCGGCACCGTCCGCACCAGCTCCCGCCGCCACCGGTACTCGGCGCCGTAGTCCCCGTAGACGTGGTGCACCATCCCGGTCAGGGTCTCCCGGAGTGCGACCAGCGGCGGCTCGTCCGCGGGGCGGGAGCGGAGCAGGTCGATGCCGGACGCGGCGAACTCGTCCGTCAGGACGATGTGCTCCTTGGTGGGGAAGTACCGGAAGACGGTGCTCGGGGAGACCTCGGCCTCCGCGGCGATCTGCTCGATGGTGGTGTGCTCGTACCCCTGCTCCTCGATCAGCCGGCGGGCCGCCTCACGGATGCTCCGGCGGGTGCGCAGTTTCTTGCGTTCGCGCAGGCCGAGATCGGCTTCGACGGCCGCGATCGTCGGCACGGTCGGCTTGCTGGGCATGGACGAGAGCCTACAGTTCATTCTCGGGCGCCAGCGGCAGAGCCGGGCTGGGCCTCGACGGTCCGGTCATCCTTCTCCTCCTCCGGGTCGTCCGGCAGGACGAAGGCGCCGAGGACGGCCATGGCGAGCGCGGCGATGCCGCTGACCAGCAGGACCAGCCCCATGCCGTCGATGAAGGCCGACTCGGCGGACTGCGCCAGCTGCGGCATGTTGAGCTGTCCGGCGACCGCCTGCGCGGCCACCACGGACTCCCCGGCCGCGTCGGCCGCCTCCGCCGGCAGCCCCGCCGTGTCGATCCGGTCCTTGAAGATCACGTTGAGCAGGCTGCCCAGGAGCGCGACGCCGATGGCGCCGCCGACCTGGCGCAGGGTGGTGAGGAGGCCGGTGCCGATGCCCTCCCGGCCCTTGGGCAGCGCGGCGAGGGCCTTGTCCATGGCCGGCATCATGGCGAAGCTGACGCCCAGGCCGGTGATGACCATCCACAGCGCGGTGAACCCGTAGCCGGTGTCGGCGTCCGTGGTGCTGCCGAGGAGCATCGCGAGGCCCAGGGTGGCCATGCCGCCCACCACCACCGGCCGGGAGCCGAAGCGGGTCACCAGCGGCGGCACGGCGCGCGCCACGACGATCATGCCGACCAGGAGCGGCAGCAGGCGCAGCCCGGTGTCGAAGGCGTCGTAGCGCAGGACGGCCTGCAGGTACAGCGGCAGGACGAACACCAGGCCCATCATCACGAACATCGCCAGCGCGGCGATGGCGGTGTTCCACCGGTAGGCGGGGTTCTCCAGCAGTTCCAGGTCGAGCATGGGCCGGGTCTCGCGGCGGGCGCGCAGGACGAGGCCGATCAGCATCAGCACGCCGGCGACCAGCGCGACGACGATGACGGGGTCGCCCCCTCCCTCGACGGGCGCCTCGATGAGGCCGTAGACCAGGGCGGCGAGGCCGAGCACGCCGAGCGCCGTGCTGATCAGGTCGATCTTGGGCGCCGACGGGTCGCGGGTCTCGGGGATCAGCGTGAGGCAGGCGATGATGCCGACGGCCACGAACGGGATGTTGATGACGAAGACCGAGCCCCAGTAGAAGTTGTCGAGGAGCCAGCCGCTGACCAGCGGTCCGAACGGCAGGCCGACCGACATCCCGACGGTGAGCGCCGCGACCGCCTTGGTCTGGTCCTCCCCCCGGAAGAGGGTCGGGATGACCGACAGCGCGAGCGGCATGATCAGCGCCGCGCCCAGGCCCATGATCGTGCGGGCGGTGATGACCCCCTCCGGGGTCGACACGAGCGCTCCCAGGATCGAGCCGCCCATGAAGACGGCGAGGCCGGCGACGAGCAGCCTGCGCCGTCCGAAGCGGTCACCGAGCAGCCCGGCGGGGAGCATGAAGGCCGCGAAGACCAGGGCGTACGAGTCGACGATCCACTGCAGCTCGCCCGTGCTGGCGCCGATGTCGGCGGCCATGGTGGGCAGCGCCACGTTCATGATCGTCAGGTCGAGTCCGAGGACGATGACGCTGATGATCAGACCGACTAGTGCTAGCCAGTTGTTTTTGGAAGCCATACTCAAATGATAGTTGATCCCAACTTCTGCGCCTAGGGTTCGCGGCGCACCCATGCCGGGGCTTTACCGTCACCGGGCCGGGCGACGGGCCGCGGCCCGCAGGGGAGGCGCGGCGGCGGGCCGGGGGCGGTGCCCGCCGCCGCGCCGGAGAGGGTCAGTCCTCGACGTCCCCGCTGATGTGCCGCTGCACGAACTCGTGGGCCCGGTCGCCGAACTGGGCACCGAACGGGAGCGACCTCTCGACCGTCTCCCTGAAGTGCACGCCGGCCCACACCCGGCTGTCGGCGTAGTCCCGCTCGTAGTCGGTCCAGGTGGCGTAGTGGAGCTGGAGGTCCTCGGCGGGGACGGCCCCCGGCTCCGTCAGCGCCGACCCGGCCTCGTAGGGCCAGGTCCAGTCGAGGACGTCGTCGCCGAGGAAGCGCCGTGCCGCCTGCGCCTGGGCCGCGCAGATCGTCGCGAAGCCCGCCGGGTACTCGGGGTGGTCGCCCGGGGGCAGGTAGCCGGTCCACTCGCGTGCGGGGAGGTCGTCGACCGTCCCGACGCCGGGCCCGCCCCAGCCCGTCACCTTGGCGTCGCCGTACACGTGCCGGACCGCGCTGAACGGCCGCACGGAGTCGTACCGGTGGATCTGGTGCCAGGCGGCGATCATGTCGTCGAAGCGCGCCAGCGACGTCGTCATGAACAGCTGCGCCCAGCCGTCCAGGTCGAGGTCGTGGGCCAGCGCCGCGGCGCGCGGCGCCAGGGTGATGGCCGCTCCGGTGTGGTCGAAGAACTCCGCCTTCACCTTCTGCTCGTCGGTGAGGCCGGCCGACGCCGCGAGGACCTCGTCCACCGAGCGCTTGTAGCGCTCGGCGTCGGTGTGGTCGGTGTGGTCCGGCGGGGCCAACTCGAACCGCCCCGGGTCGTCGTAGGTGAACGGCTTGACCAGCCGCACCTGCGGCGTGATGAACTGCTGGGCCACGAAGATGCCCTTGTCGCCGGGCCCGTCGCCGACGCGGCGGCGGTGCCGGTGGATCGCCGGCTGCCACCGCGAGGGGTCGGCCAGTTCGCGGGGCGTGTTCACGGGCTCGTAGCCGGTGTAGTCCTCGAAGGGCTCGCCGTGGTACGTGCGGCCCACGTCGCCGAGGTGGTTCATGCCGTCCTTGGCGCGGGCCCTGATGACGGCCTTCCCCGCGATGTTCCCGATGCCGACCGGGGTGGCCGGGTCCTCCGACTCGTCGTCCGGGTCAAGGCCGAACAGGGCCAGCGCCTGCCCCATGACCAGCGCCCGCTCCGGGTACACGGTCTGCAGCACCCGGTACCCGGCGTACAGGCCGGCGATGTTCTTGTTCCGGTTGGTCGCGGACTCGCTCGCGGGACGGCGTTCGATCCGGGAGCAGATGCCGACGGCGGTCGGGTGGTAGGGCGCCAGCGCGTCGAACCACGACATCATGAACATGTGCGTGATCCAGATGTAGAGGGGCGCGTCCGTGGGGCCGATCGCGTCCTCGGAGGGGAACCTGCCGTCCGCGTTGGTCGTGATCAGGTCCTTGATGAAGTTGCCGTTGTCGAAGTCGTATTCGAACTGCGGCGGCGCCGGCTCCGGCGCGGGGGCGGGCTCGGCGGCCTCGTCCACGGCGGCGTGTTCTTCGGCGGAGGCAAGAGATTGGTCGGACGTCGTCATCCAAGTGCCCTTTCCTAGTCCTTGTTCTTCGCGATGAGGGCCTTCAGCTGCGGCGACACCTGGTAGTAGTAGCCCAGGTTGAAATGGCCCCCCTGGGCCGACCACTTCGGGACCGAAATGCTCACCCGGTCGTCGTCGTAGGCGTACGGAGCGCCGGTCATGAATGCCTCGATCTTCGGATCCAGCCGGGCCTGGATCTCCGACAGGTCCAGGTTCTGCCGCGGCTGGGGCGCGAAGGAGATCCGCAGCACGTCCGCGGAGTCCCAGCCGAGGGTGATGTAGATCCGGTACGCCTTTCGGGCGAGTTCCAGCATCTGCTCGTCCGGTTCCGGCATTCCGCAGTCGTGCAGCAGCGAGAGGACGACCTTCGATTCGAGATCGCCCGCGACCTCGGCACCGAGCTGGAAGTACAGGTTCATCGTCTTGCGCTTGTAGTCGATCCCGACCAGCGCGACGTCGGCCAGGTCGTAGCGGGCGAAGAGGTCCGCGTTCTCGGCGACGGCGCGCGGCATGGACGGGATGCCGGCGAGGTCCGCGACCTTCTGCGGGGAACCGGGGAAGCTCGGGTAGAGCTTCTGGAAACCGCCGACGGCCCCGTAGTCGGCGAAGTACTCGCTGACGGGAATACGCGCCTTGATGTCCGAGAGCAGCGCGCCGACCGGATGGTCCGTCTTCGCCACGAGTCCGTGCGACAGCGTGTGGGCGTAGGGGTCGTCGATCTCCTCGGGCAGCTGGACGGTGTAGTCGAACTCCTGGCTGCCGGTCGACACGCTGAAAATGATCGCGACCTCGCTGATCGCGTCCCCGTACGAGGCGAGGATCGGCAATACCCTGTCACGCGAGCAGGGCACGTCCAGCATTCGAGCCGACTGCTCGATGGCCGAGTACACCTTTTCCATCCCGGCGGCTCCGGACATCGGTCCTCCAAGTCTCAGTCTTATGCGGCGGTGGCCTTTTCGGATATGAGAACGGGGCCTTCCGGCGCCGGCCCGGTTCTCGCAACCGCCGGGCTGCCGGAAGGCCCCGTTCGCAGGCGGACCCTTTTCCCATGGAGGAGCGGGCGGGTCGGCCGGCCTACGCGCCGGCCGCCCTTGCCCGCTCATTCATCGCGTCAGCTCTTGACCTGACCCTTGATGTGCCGCTGCACGAAGTCGTTGGCCAGGTCGCCGAACTGGTCGCCGAACGGCCTGGACCGGTCGATGGTCTCCTGGAAGTGCACCCCCGCCCACACCCGGCTGTCGCCGCACACCTTGGTGAAGTCGGTCCAGGTGGGGAAGTGCAACTCGACGTCCTTGCCCGGGACGAGCCCCGGTTCCGTCCTCGTCTCCCCCTTCTTCACGGTGAACTTCCAGTCCAGCGTGTCCTCGCCGAAGTAGAGCCGGGCCGCCTGCGCCGAGGCGGCGCACACCGTGGTGGAGGCCGAGGGGTATTCGGGGTGGTCCCCCGTGGGCAGGTAGCTGCTCCACTCCTCGGCGGGGAGGTCGTTGACCGTCCCCTTGCCGGGGCCTCCCCACGCCGTCAGCCGGCGCCTGCCGTACACGTAGCGGACCGCGCTGATCGGCCGGACCGCGTCGTACTTGATCTTGTGGTGCCAGACCGCGATCGTCGTCTCGAACGTCGCGAGCGTGTGCACGAGCTGGAAGAAGGCCCACCCGGGGATGCCCTGCTCCCCGTTCTGGTCGTGCTTGTTGAGGAGGTGGACCGCCGAGTGCCCGATTCCCCAGCGCTTGTTGTCCATGACCTCCGCGATCACCTTCTGCTCGTCGGTGAGCCCGGCCGACGCGTCGATGATCCCGTCCACCAGGCGCCGGAACCGGCGGCGGTCGCGGTGGTCGATGAAGTCGGGGCGGGAGATCTTGAACTGCGTCGGGTCCTTGAAGGTGAGCGCCCTGACCCGCCGGACCTGCGGGGTGACCACGTGCTGCGCGACGTAGATGCCGATGTCACCCGGCCCGCCGCCGACGCGGCGCCCGTTGTGCGGACCGAGCTGCGGCTGCCAGCGCGAGGGATGGGTCAGCTCGTAGGGGGTGTTCACCGGGACGTAGCCGGTGTAGTCGCCCCACGGCCTGGGGTTGTAGCGGCGGCCGCCCTCGTAGCCGAGGAAGTTCATGCCGTCCTGCTTGTGCGCGTTCCAGGCGGCCTTGCCGACGACGTTGCCGATGCCGACGGGGCTGGTGGTGTCCTCCGACTGGTCGTCGGGGTCGAGCCCGAGGGCCGTCATGAACTGCCGGACGGCGGGCCTCGACTCCCCGAATACCCCCTGCCAGACCCGCCACCCGGCGTACAGGCCGGCGATGTTCATGTTCCGGTTGGTGGCGGACTCGCCGGCGGGACGCCGCTTGATCTTGGCGTAGATGCCGACCGCGGTCTCGTGGTACGGCGCCGCCGCGTCGAACGCGGCGATGGCCGTGATGCGGTTCAGCCACAGGAACGTGGTGATGTCCATGGCACCGAAGACGTCCTGGTTGATCGACTCCCCGGCGGTGTCGTCACTGGGCCCCAGGAACTTCAGGTAGTTGTCGGTGTCCAGGTCGAAGTCGATCGAGGGCTCGTCCTCGCGCTTCCCGGCATGGGCGGTGCCGGTCTGCCCGAGGCCCAGCGCCGCGGTCGAGGCGACGCCGAGGCCGCCGAACAGCAGCAGCCTGCGGCTCGGGAGGAGACCTGAAGCGGGCGGGAGGTTGGACGTCGTCATGGGGGTGTCCCTGTCCTTTGCAGAGGATTTCTTGCGGATGTGGGGCGGGGTGGCCGGGCCCGGGGCCGTCGCACATGGACGATCCGGGCCCGGTGGTCGCGTCGGCGGCGACGCCGCTCGCCGAGGCCGGGAGCCGGGGTGGGAGAGCGTCAGGTCGTCGGGTAGCCGCCGAAGCGCCGTTCCCGGCCCCGGAGGTCCTTGAGCGCCCGGTCGAAGTCGGCCCGCGTCATGTTCGGGAACAGGACGGGCGAGAAGTGGAGCTCCGCGTACGGCGACATCAGCGGGAAGAAGGAGGACATGCGGATCGCGCCGCCGGTCCGGATGACGAAGTCGACCGGCTTCGTGACGTACGCGCTCTCCGTCAGGATCTCCTCGGTCATCACCGGGATCTTGCCGTTGTACCGGTTGAAGATCCCGATCACCTCGCGGGTCAGGGACATCCCGAGGATGTAGTGGAGCGTGAAACCCGAGTCCTTGTCCGACTTGTCGCGGAGCTCCTCCAGTTCCGTGAGGTACTCCTCGGGGACGAGGTCCAGCGACCCGGAGAAGTCGAAGTTGCAGTCGCCGTGGCAGCGGCGCGCCACGTCGTTGAAGGCGACCAGGAACGTGGTCACCGCGGCCTCGGGGCGGCTGAAGTTCGCCGCGGACGAGGTCGTGATGTAGAGCGTCGTGATGCCGTCCTCTTTGGCCCAGCCGATGAAGTCGATGAGCTTGTCCGCCATCGCCGTGTAGCCGTCGTCGAGGGAGACGCCCTGCTCCTGGGACCAGCGGCGCATTCCGTCCGGCAGCAGCATCAAGTTGGTCACTGTTCTCGCCTCTCTGTCATCTTGTGCGGGGTCTCACCGTGGGAAGGGCGGCCCGCCGCCGGCTCGGCGGCCGGGACCTGGATCGGACCCGCGACCACGCCGGTGGCACCGGAGTCGGGGTGGAGGAGAACTGCACGCGAAAGAGCACCCGTCACCGGTGGGTGTCGCCATGGGCGTGGTGACGGGTGCTCTCCGCGTCGGGTGGAACAGGCGAGCCGTCGCCGGGTGCCGTCAGCCCGCGTCGGGGGCGAGCATCTGCACCATCTGGGGCGGCATCTGGTACCACGACTGGAGCTTGTAGTACTCGCCTCTCGGCGCCGCCGTGACGCCGTAGATCCCCTTGCGCGTGGCGGGACCGTAGGTGTACGGGACGTCCTTGGCGAACTTCTCGATCTTCGGATCCACCTCGACGCCGGCGGGGAACGCGTCCAGGTCGCGGACCACCACGGCGAAGGTGATCCGCTCGATCTTCGAGGAGTCCCAGCTCAGCGTGGTGTAGTAGCCGGTCGCCTGCTGGGCGAGCGTGAGCATCTGCTCGCTCGGCTCGGCCAGCCCGTGCTCGCGCATCATCGACCGGACGGCGTCCGGCTCGCGCATCTCGGGGGGCGATCCGAGGAAGTAGATGTTCAGCGTCCTGCTCGGGTAGTCGATGCCGATCAGGCTCGTCTTGCCGTCCAGGCCATTGCGCGTGAAGAACTCCAGGTTCTCGGACAGGCTGCGCGGCATGGACGGGAGGTCGGCGAGCTCCGTCACCTTCTGCAGGTTGTTCAGGGGGAAGAACGTCCAGGTCTTCTTGAAGCCGTCGACGACGCCGAAGTCGACGCCGTGGTAGTCGAGCGGGAAGCGGTCCTGGATGTCGGAGAGCAGGTCGCCGACGGGGTGGTCGGTCTTCTCGGTGAGGCCGTTCGCCAGCGCGAGGGCGTAGGGGTGGAGGTCGGGGGCGAGCGACGCGATGCGGAAGTCGAGGCCCGCGGAGTTGGTCGCCACCCGGTAGGCCATCTGGGCGTGCGGGGGCAGGGCGTCCGCGTACGCGGTCAGGATGGGCCAGACCGCGTCCCGCGAGCAGGGCTCGTCCAGCAGTCCGGCGGCCTTCTCGATGTCGGAGTAAAGAGCTTCCAGCTCGGCTGTGCCGGCCATTGCGCCTCCCGCGTCGGTCTTGATTTTTTCGTGTGGGACGGAACAGGTCGAACGCCGGTGGCACAGGGGTCACCGACGGGAAATGGGCGTGCCAGGAAAAGATGCGGCGTTGCGGATATCAATTACCGCGTGCCGGGTCGGGAGAAAGGGCGCCACCCTCAGCTGGGGCGGCGGGCCGCCAAAGACGGCGGAACGGGGAGCCTGCTCCGGTGATGGGCCCGTCAGAAGGCAAAATCCGGAGCTACCACCCTAGATATATGTTCTTCGCCACAGGTTGTCAAGGCTCCCAGGCGGAGCCACTCCATGCCTGGTCGGACGATATGTGTCGCCTTCCGCAGGCCGCAGACCTCGGCGTTCTCGGCTCGTGGGGTCGCGCGATCACAGGCGCGGGCCAGCCACCGGACGCCCTACTCATATGATCACTGGGCGCGTCGGCCGATTAGTTGGACAGACCGTTAACAGGGCCGGTTCCAGCCAGGAGATAATGGCCTCGCTCACGCCCCGTGGTCGAACGCCACGAGGGTGAACGGGTAGAGCGGTGAAATGGGAGCTTGCATCTGGCATTGGCCGGCACCTGGGCAAACCCTAAAGACGCCACCATAGATATAGGTTCTTCGCTGCGGGATGTCAAGGCCCCCACTGCCGCCGACTCCAGCTGATCACGTCGGCATTTCCGCTGTACACAGACGTTCATGGCCTGGCGACCCGTGCCGCACGACGGCATCGATCCGGTCGGCCGGCAGGGCGCTCCGCACGCGGACCTCAGGGCGCGGGGCCGAGGGCGCAGCGTGATGGCGCGGCGCAGCGCGTGCCCCACGCCGGGCGGAGGCGTGAAAGCCGTGGGGCCGCTCGCCACGGAGGGTGACGGCGAGGAGAGAGCCTCTCCCCCACGCCGGCCGGGTGGCGAGTACCGGGAATCAAGGGACAGAATTCAGCGCCCTCGACCAATGGCTTCGACTCTTCCCAGTGTCAGATCATGGTTCGGCCGGTTGCCGGGAACAGCGAAAAGAACCGACCTGAACAACGTCGCTATATAACGTGTTCTTCCATTTGATCACCGAGGGGCCATCGGCCGCCAACACGGCCATGCGGGTATGTACGCCAGCGGCGTTCGCTGTAATTTGGGACTCCTCGGCCGACAGAGCGCGCGGCGCTTCTCCTGGGAAGAAGCCGTTCCCAATCGATGAGATCGAGCGGCCGGCGAGCCGTGGTGGCGGGGTGACCGGAATGACCGCAGGCGCCGAGGGCCCGCGACGCGGCCTGTCCTGCCGCCAGGGGCCCGGAAGAGCCCCGCGGAGTACTTCTGGGCTCTGGTGAGGCCGAGGAGGGCCCCTGGGACATGCTGTGCCGCCCCTCGACCGGACGGCAGGGGCGGAGGCGACGCCTCTACCGGTGACCGTGACCGTCGTCAAGTGCGCGGCCAGGCAGTCGATTCGCGATCAGGGTGCGCACCGCCGCGCGGGCGGAGGCGGCAGGGCGTTCCGCCGGCGGGCGCCACACCGTCCTCACCGAGGGAGATCACCCGCTTGGCCCAGGGGCGAACCCCGGCTCCGCCCGGCCTCGGGGCCCACCCGCCCGTCGCTCATCTCAGCATTCGAGAAGGTGTCGCCCTCCGCGTTACGGATGCCCCAAACTCGCGATTGGGCCGAGCGGCCGGCCGGCGCAATAAGCTCGACCTATGACGTTTCGTGATCACGATATAACGCAGAATAACACGTTGACATTTCAACCTGGTCCCTATCCCGGGTAACCACCGACCCGATCACCCGGTGCGGCGGCTGACCGCGGCACCGTACCCGACGTGCGCGAATTTCCCCTGTTCAGCGGGCAGTAGCGCTAATTCTCTTGGTGTTTTCTCGCGTGGCAGTTGACGTAGATGACTGTTTTGAAGAGTATGCAGAGAGCATGGCAGGAGTACGCGCACACCACCCGGCCCGCAGCGGACAAGGCTTTTACGGGGAGAACATGAAGGGACGCATACTGTGTCAAGCTGGATCGTGCCAAAAACAGAGCGGGAATATTGACAAGAAGGCACGAAGGGCCGGGGACGGCCGGTTCGTGTGCTCGGTATGCCTGGACCGTCTCGTGGGGGACATCCGGAACCTGCCCACGCTCTACGACGACTGCGTGAACCAGACGGGCCAGGGGACCATGCGCATGATCCGCACCGGTCCCCGGAAGAGCACCACCGCCGACCCGATGAGCGCCGCGGCCACCGAGATACGGACCGCGATTCGCAAAGTCCTCGCGTCCTGGGCCAGCCTCGTCGCCGACGAACGCCGGCTCCAGCGCCCCCCGCGGGACATCCGCGCGCTCGCGCAATTCCTCTGCCGGCACGCCGAGTGGCTCGCCGCCCACCCCGCCGCGGCGGAGATCGTGGACGAGATCGGGGATCTCACGCGCGCCGCGCGGAAGACCGCCTATTCGAAAGGCGGCGGCAGGGTGCCGGTCGGCTCCTGTCCCACCTGCAGCGGCGAGCTCGTCGCCCACATGCGCCGGCGTGAGGACGCGCTTCCCGCCGAGATCGTCTGCACCACCTATCCCGACCACCGGTGGCCCGCCACCCGATGGGCCACGCTCGCCCGCCAGATCCAGGGACGCTGACCGGAGGACGGCTCCCTGACCGACCGCAGCGGCTTTTCACCTGCGAGGACCCGCTGGTGAAAGCCGTTGCGGCCCCGCACCCGCGCGACCCGGCACGCCGCGCCGCCTCGCCACCGCCCTTTTCTCACGCCGACGGCCCGGCTCCCCGCCGTCATCTCCTGGTGATCACCGGCCCGCTTCCCGCCCCCCGGGGCGTCCGGCCGGGACGTGCCGCGGCATCGGCGCTGAGCGTCCATCGCGAATGATCACCTCGGCCGGCCAGTGAGCGCCGGCGTCCGGTCCGGGACGGGAATGTCGATACGGCTCCCCTTCGCATCCGCTCGTCATTGAGGTCGCCCCGTTCCCGGACCATGCGTGCGATCGGCACGTCCCGCGACGCGATTCGCCGTTCGCGTTTCCGGTCTGCTGATCGAACTCCACGTGCGCTGCGGTGACCCCTCGGCTCCAAGGGGTCACCGAGCTCCAGTAGAAGGTCACCACAGGGAGGAACATGCTGAATCGCGAGATCCACAAGGTCGGCTTGACGGTTGATGACATAGCCGCCATCTGGCGCATTCCCAAGGGCACGGTCTACCGCTACGCCCATCAATCACAGTGGCGCCGCTACACCCTCAACCGTCGCGTCTACTACCACCCGGACGACGTCATGGACACGTTCGACCCCCCGGCCCAGGGCTCGTAATCGTGTACTGACCTGCCATAATGCGCACCGCCGGATCGCCCGCCGAGACCAGGGGCGAGTTTTCACCGAGCGGGTGCGCGTACTCGCACCCGGTCCCGGGTCCGGACGACCCGGGACCGGTACGCGAAAGCCCCCGGCAGCCGACGTGCCACGCCGTCCTGCCGGGGGCGAACTCCGGGGCGCGGACGGCGCTTCCCGCGATACAACCGAACGATATTCGGAATGCTCCCGCTCTCGACCGCTCGACGGCCGGTTTCCAGATCACCGCGCCCCGGAGCGCGCTAGCCCGCAACGGGGACGGTGATGACCTCCGGCTTCCCGGCGGCCGCCGCGTCGCCGTCGCCCGCCTCCTCGGCCAGCCGCATCGCCTCGTCGATGAGCGTCTCGACGATCTTCGATTCGGGCACGGTCGCGATGACCTTGCCCTTGACGAAGATCTGCCCCTTGCCGTTCCCCGACGCGACGCCCAGGTCGGCCTCGCGGGCCTCGCCGGGACCGTTGACGACGCAGCCCATCACCGCGACCCGCAGCGGCACCTCCAGCCCGTCCAGACCGGCGGTGACCTCGTCGGCGAGCTTGTACACGTCCACCTGGGCCCGGCCGCAGGAGGGGCACGAGACGATCTCCAGGCCGCGTTCGCGCAGGCCGAGCGACTCCAGGATCGCGATCCCGACCTTGACCTCCTCCACCGGCGGCGCCGACAGCGACACCCGGATCGTGTCGCCGATGCCCTCCGCCAGCAGGGCGCCGAACGCCACCGACGACTTCACCGTGCCCTGGAACTGCGGTCCCGCCTCCGTCACCCCGAGGTGCAGCGGGTAGTCGCACGCCGCGGCCAGCTTCCGGTACGCCGAGACCATCACCACCGGGTCGTGGTGCTTCACGGAGATCTTCAGATCGCCGAACCCGTGCTCCTCGAACAGCGAGCACTCCCACAGCGCCGACTCCACGAGCGCGTCGGCCGTGGCGCTGCCGTGCTTGGCCAGCAGCCGCTTGTCCAGCGATCCCGCGTTCACGCCGATCCGGATCGGGACGCGCGCGGCGGCCGCGGCCTTCGCGATCTCCGCGACCTTGTCGTCGAACGCCTTGATGTTGCCCGGGTTCACCCGGACGGCCGCGCACCCGGCGTCGATCGCCGCGAACACGTACTTCGGCTGGAAGTGGATGTCGGCGATCACCGGGATCTGCGACTTGCGGGCGATCGCCGGCAGGGCCTCGGCGTCGTCGGCCGACGGCACCGCCACCCGCACGATCTGGCATCCGGACGCCGTCAGCTCCGCGATCTGCTGCAGGGTCGCGTTCACGTCGGCCGTCACCGTGGTGGTCATCGACTGGACGCTCACCGGCGCCGCGCCGCCCACCTGGACGGCGCGGCCGTCGTTCCCCAGCGTCAGCGGCCTGCTCTTCCGCCGCGGGCTGAGCGCCGGTGCCACCTTGGGCATACCGAGATCGACCATGTCCGATCATCCTCTCTGTTCGGTCACCGGGCTCCGGACCGCCGCCGGGCGCGTGGCCCGGGCGGCGGTCCGGGCCGCGTGCGGACGGCCGCCGGGGTCGCCGGCGGTCATCGCGGGCTCGTCTCCGCGCCCGTTCGCGCGGAGACGCACAGGTCGGCGTGGTGGTCCCGCACGGTCCGGGCGATCTGCTCGCCGGACAGGCCCATGTCGGCCAGGAGCCCGTTGCGGTCGCCGTGCTCGATGAAGGCGCGGGGAAGCCCGAGGTTGCGGACGGGGGTCCGCACCCCCGCGTCGGCGCACGCCTGGCCGACGCACGCCCCCACCCCGCCGGTGCGGCTGCAGTCCTCGACGGTGACGACGAGCTGGTGCCTGGCCGCGAGGCCGGTCAGCGCCGGATTGACCGGGATGACCCAGCGGGGATCGACGACGGTGATCCCGATGCCCTGGTCCTCCAGGACGTCGGCGGCCTGGAGGCACGCCTCGGCGAGCACCCCGGTGGAGACGATGAGGACGTCGAGGGAGAGCCCGCGGCTGCGGCGCAGCACGTCCATCCCGTCCACGCGGACGACGGCGTCGATGTCCGGGCCGGCGGTGGCCTTCGGGAAGCGCAGGACGGTCGGCCCGTCGGTGACCTCGACCGCTTCGCGGAGGGTCTCGCGGAGCCGGGCGGGGTCGCGGGGCGCGGCGACCCGCAGGCCGGGGACCACACCGAGGATCGACATGTCCCACATGCCGTGGTGGCTGGCGCCGTCCGGCCCGGTGATCCCGGCCCGGTCCAGCACGAACGTCACCGGCAGGCGGTGCAGGGCGACGTCCATCACGACCTGGTCGAAGGCCCGGTTGAGGAACGTGGAGTAGACCGCGACGACCGGATGCAGCCCGCCGAGGGCGAGCCCGGCCGCCGAACCGGCGGCGTGCTGCTCGGCTATGCCGACGTCGTACGCCCGGTCGGGGAACCGCTCCGCGAACGCGGCCAGCCCGGTCGGTCCGGGCATGGCGGCGGTGATGGCGACGACCTCGTCGTGGTCCTCGCCCACCGCGCACAGCTCGTCGGCGAACACCTTCGTCCAGGAGGTGCCGGACGACTCGGGCGCCAGCCCGGTCTCCGGGTCGATCTTGCCGATGCCGTGCATGTGGTCGGCCTGGTCGTTCTCGGCGGGCGCGTATCCCCGGCCCTTGCTGCTGACGACGTGCACGACCACGGGACGGCGCATGGCGCGGGCCACGTCGAAGGCCCGCTCGCAGGCGGACACGTCGTGGCCGTCGACCGGGCCGATGTAGCCGAAGCCCATGTTGGTGAACAGGTTGTCCTCCACCATGTGGCCGTCGCGGGTGTAGACGTCCAGCCACGTGTCGGACGAGGTGCGCAGGTCGTGCAGGTGCCGGCCGAGCCCGCCGATGGTCGGGGCGTACGAGCGGCCGTTGTCGTTGAGCACGACGATCACCGGCCGGTCAGGGGCGCCGGCCAGGTTGTTGAGCCCCTCCCACGCCATCCCGCCGGTGAGCGCGCCATCGCCGATCACGGCGACCACGGACCGGTCGGTGCGCCCGCGCCGCTGGTTGGCCTTGGCCAGGCCGTCGGCGTAGGCGAGCGCGGTCGAGGCGTGCGAGTTCTCCACCAGGTCGTGCGCCGATTCGGCCTGCGACGGGTAGCCCGACAGGCCGCCCCGCCGGCGGAGCCCGTCGAAGCCGTCCAGCCGGCCGGTGAGCAGCTTGTGCACGTACGACTGGTGCCCGGTGTCGAAGACGATCTTGTCGCGGGGTGAGTTGAACACCCGGTGCAGCGCGAGCGTCAGCTCCACGACGCCCAGGTTGGGGCCAAGGTGCCCACCGGTGCGGGCCACCGCCCGCACCAGGAACCCGCGGATCTCCTCCGCCAGCGCGGGCATCTCCTCCGCGGGCAGTTCGCGCAGGTCGGCGGGGTCACGTATGCCTTCCAGCAATGCCATTGGTGTCCTTTCCTCGTGCCGCGTCGTTGCGGCCGCGGACGTGCGGGCCCGCTACGCGGTCTCCGCCGTGGCCGGGTGGTCCAGTTCGCGCGGCAGGGCGAAGTGCATCCGCTCCGTCACCGGCTCGATCTCCTGGACCTCGTCGTATCCCCGTGCGCCCAGCCAGGCCAGCACGTCCTGGACGAGCTCGTCGGGGACGGAGGCGCCGCTGGTCAGCCCGACGGTCGTCACGCCGTCGAGCCATGACTCGTCGATGTCCTCGGCGTAGTCCACGAGGTGCGCGGCGGCGCCGCGCTCCCGCGCGACCTCGACCAGGCGGACGGAGTTGGAGGAGTTCGCCGAGCCGACGACGATGACGAGCTCCGAGCCCGCGGCGATCTCCTTCACCGCGACCTGGCGGTTCTGGGTGGCGTAGCAGATGTCGTCCGACGGCGGGTCCAGCAGGTTCGGGAACCTGCGGCGCAGGGCCGCGGCCGTGGCGAGGGTCTCGTCCACCGACAGCGTGGTCTGCGACAGCCACACCACGCGGTCGGGGTCGCGGACCTGCACGTTCTTCACGTCGTCCGGGCCGTCGACCAGGTGGATGTGGTCCGGCGCCTCGCCCAGGGTGCCGATGACCTCCTCGTGGCCCTCGTGCCCGATCAGCAGGATGTCGTAGTCGGCTTCGGCGAACCGGACCGCCTCCCGGTGGACCTTGGTGACCAGCGGGCAGGTGGCGTCGATCGTCGTGAGCTTCTGCGCCTTGGCCTCCGCGTGCACCGACGGCGCCACCCCGTGCGCGGAGAAGACGACGGTGGCGCCTTCCGGCACCTCCTCGGTCTCCTCGACGAAGATGACGCCCCGCTCTTCGAGGGACTTCACGACGAAGGCGTTGTGGACGATCTGCTTGCGCACGTAGATGGGCGGCCCGTACTTCTCCAGGCAGACCTCGACGGTCCGCACGGCCCGGTCCACCCCGGCGCAGGAGCTGCGCGGCTTCGCGAGCAGGACTCGGCGTTGCGAATGCGTCATGATTCCTCTCAGGTGGCTGCTTCGTATTACTGGAGGGAGGACGTCAGCTCGTCGAGCTGGGCTCGTTCCATCTCCGCGGGGGCGTCCACGGTCCAGCGGCCCACCGCCATCTCCGCGGTGATCCCGGGGCCGAAGCCCGCGATCACGCCGGTGTCGCCCGGGGTCACCCGGTCCTCGTCGAACAGCCTGCGCAGCGCGTCGAGCACGACCGCGCTGGCGATGTTGCCGTACTCGGTCAGCGTCGCCCAGCTGAAGCGGAACATGTCGCGGTCGACGTCGAGGAACTTGGCGAGGTCGTCGAGGATCCGCGGGCCGCCGGCGTGGATGATGTAGAAGCCGAGGTTCTGGACGTCCCAGCCGTGGCTCGCGGCCAGCTCGCGCAGCACCGGGGCCAGCGGCTCCATCGTCCCGGGCACCCGGCGGTCCAGCTGGAAGTGGAAGCCGGTCTCCCGGACGGCGTAGGAGATCCAGTCCTCGGTGCCGGGAATGAGGTACGACGAGTTGCGCTCCAGGGCGACGCCGACACCCCCGTTGCCCCGCACAACGGCGGCGCCGACCGCGTCACCGAACAGACCGTCGGACAGGAGCGCGCCGACGTTGTCGTCGCCGGGCTGGTAGCACAGCGAACACAGCTCGCACGAGACGATCAGGACGTTGCTCTCGGGGTGGGCGGTGCAGAACTCCTGCGCGCGGTTGATCGCCGCGCCGCCCGCCGCGCAGCCCAGCTGGGCGATGGGAATCTGCCGGGTGTCGTACCGGAAACCCATGCTGTTGATCAGCCAGGCGGTGAGCGACGGCATCATGAAGCCCGTGCACGACACGTAGATGATGGCGTCGATGTCGCGCACCGTCACCGCAGCGTTGGCCAGCGCCTCCTCGATGACCTCGGGGCATCTCTTCTTGGACTCGGACTCGTAGAGCCGGTTCCGTTCCTCGAAACCCGGGTGGAGGAGCGCCTCCTCGATGGGCTGGACGATGTGCCGCTTCCGCACTCCGGTGTTCTGGATCAGGCGGAGCGCCAAGGGGAGCTGCGGTTTTCCCGCGTGGACCTTTTCGGCGAACTCCAGAGTGTCCTCCATGGTGACGACGTACTCCGGCACACGGATCGACGGCTTGCACAGCGTTGGCATGTATCGGGTCCACTTTCTTCAGAGGCCACGTTGCAGTCCATTCGGGCGGCGGCGGGATCGGCCGTGCCGCCTCGATTGGCGTCCGAGGAGATGAGGGCCGGCCCGGGCGCGCGGGCGTCCGCGTCCGGCGCGCGGACGTCCGGCGGAGGGCGGCCGGGACCGGCACGGCGCCCCGCGGAGCGCGGGACGCCGTGTCTCCGGATCTCAGGGGCCGCCCCCGGGTTACGGCCGGCCGGTGTTCACGCGGTCTTGACCGCGGAGAGGACGGCCGGCACCGGGATGACGTCCTGCGGCAGTTCCGCGGGGTCCTTGGTGACCGTCCTCGTCACCTCGAACCCGCATTCCTCCAGCCAGCTCCGGTAGGTGGAGAGCTTCTGCGGCCCGCCCTGGCCCATGGTGCAGCCGATGAAGAAGGCCGGGAAGAAGTCGACGTTGTGGTTGTCGGTCTCCGTGACGTCCTCCGGATACACGGGGACCAGGATGTTGACCTGCCCGCCCACCGGCAGCGACTTGTGGACGCCGTTGAGGATCTGGATGACGGCGTCCCGGTCGAACATGTCCAGGAAGTGCTTGATGAGGACGACGTCGAAGCCCTCGGGGATCCCGTCGAAGACGTTGCCGCCGATGAACGAGCAGTGCTCCGCCACGCCGTGGGCCCGGAAGTTCTCCAGGCACTCGCTCTCCTTCTCCGGAAGGTCGAAGGTCGTGACCCGCATCCCGGGGACGTGCTTCATCTGGAAGGTGTGCACGGCCCCCAGCCCGGTGTTCCCGGCCAGGTCGAGCACCTGTGCGCCGGACGGCATGTCGATGTTGCCGAAGAACCAGGGGTCGATGTTGGCGGTGACGGTGTCCATCAGCTTCGCCCACGCCTCGCGCAGGTCCCGATGCTCGGCCACCGCGTCGTACAGCGTTCCCTCGGCCCCGTAGAGCTCCTTCAGGCCGACGAGCGTGCCGGTCCGCGCGCTCTCGGTCAGGTTGAACAGCTGCCTGAGCGCGACCACCTTGATCATGTTCATGTAGGCGAGCGCGCGCTTCAGATCCCGTTCCGGGACGGCACCGAGCGCGTCGAGGGAGTAGCCGCGGCCTTCCTCGGTGGCCCCGCCGTACCCGACGAAGCCCTCCTTGACCAGCAGGAACAGGAGCTGTTCCACGGCGTCCGGCTTCACGCCGACCGCGTCGCCGAGCTCCGCGGCGGTCATGCCGGGCCGCTCCCGCAGCGCGTCGATGATGCCGAGTTCGAAACAGGACAGCAGCGTCATGAACCGCGTCGGTCCCACCATGTATTCGCGGAATCGCGCGAGCGTGGCTTCCGGTGTCATTGCACTGGCCCTTTCGAGTCGGTCTTCCCGCCGCCGTCGCCGGGGGCGGGTCGCGGGGGGTCGATCCGGGTCACGCCCGGTCCTTCATCTCTTCCTTGAGCCGGCGGGACAGCGCGAGCCGCTGCACCTTCAGCGTCCCGGTCCGCGGCAGCTCGGCCCGGGGGATCTGGATCGGGTCGGCGAGCTGGGGGAAGCCGGCGACGGCCGCGCGCCAGCGGTCCCGGTCCAGCGGCGCGTCGTCGGTGGTGCAGACCACCGGGATCGGCTCGGACTTCAGGCCGTGGACGACGACGAGCTCGCTCAGCTCCTCCAGCCTGCCGAGCACCTGGTCCTCGACCTCCAGCGAGCTCTGCACCCCGCCGATCATGTCGACCTCGCGGTCGAGCATGTGCAGGCAGCCGAGCCTGGTGCGGTAGCCGACGTCCCCGGTCCGCCACCAGTCCCCGAACCGGTTCTCGTCGTACCGGTCCTGCTCCGCGAAGTAGGTCTTCGCGAGCCCGCTCCACGCGACCTCGATGTAGCCGGGGTTCTCCTCGGAGACCGGCCGGCCGTCCCGGCTCACCAGGCGGATCTTCGCGCAGCCCCGCGGCATCGCCCAGCCGACGCAGCGCCCGTTCGTGCGGTGCGCGGAGTGGCGGAAGTAGGCGCGGCCGACCGCCGGGCCGACCTCGCTCTGCCCGTAGATCTGGAAGTAGAGCGCCCCGCGCCGCGCGGACGACCTGAGCAGCCGGCTCATCGTCCGGGGGTGGATGGCGTCGAAGGTGCTGCTGAAGTACCGCACCGACGAGAACGGCCTGCGGGGGTCGTCGGTCAGCGCCTCCCATTCCATGAGCGAGTTGGGCAGCGCCTCGACGAAGCCCGGCCGGTGCTCGCGGAACGTCTCGGCGACGTGGTCGAGGGAGCCCTCCCGCATGAGCAGCACCGGCATCTCCTGGAGGAGCGCGAGGGACATCGCGGCGACCATCCGGGAGTGCACGAACGGGATGTGGATCGCGACGGTCTCCTTGCGGCGCATCAGCGACAGGAGCCGCCACTGCGGCCTGAGCCGCACGGCCTGCGTGCGGGGCGTGTGCACGACGAGCTTGGGGATTCCGGTCGTGCCGGACGTGTGGGTGATGACGGCGGCGGCGTCGATCGGCCGGACCCGCGGGGCGACGTCGGGCGACCCGGCGTAGTCCGCGAGCGACAGCGCACCCGGCCGGTCGCCGCGCACGATCAGCGTCCGCTCGACGAGGTCCGCCAGCGGCAGCTCGGCCAGCGCGTCGAGCGTGCGCCCGTCGGTGAGCAGGCTCGGCCGGCCCAGCCGCTTGAGCAGCGCGCCGACGGTGATGGCGTCCAGCGAGGGCGACAGCATGACGGGGATCGCCCCGATGCGGGACGTGGCCGCGCCGAGCATCCAGGCGTCGGCGTTGGCCGTCTTGTAGAGGACGACGTGCTCGTCCGGCCGGACACCGGCCGCCCAGAGGCGGGCCGCCAGGTCGCGGATGTGGTCGGCGAAGTCGGTGACCGTCATGCGCCTGCCCGCGCCGGGCAGGACGTCCAGGTCGTGGTCGAGGTCGATCGGCGTGGAAGCGTTGACGGCCGCGGCCATCTCCGGCAGAAGGCCGATGTGGAGACCGCGCTTCTGGACCGATCTGTAGGCGATGGAACGCTTCATGGGGGACTGACTCCCTTGCGATGTTCAGCTGCGTCGTCCGGGCCGCGCCCGCGCGTTTCGGTCGTGGGGAGTTGACGGGCCCGCCGCGGAGGACGTGCGGCGGGCCCGGGATCGGGAGGTACAGGGACGGGAGGTGCAGGGAGTCGTCAGCCGGCGCGGCCGGCCTTGAGCGCGGCGGCGACGTCCACGGCGCGCTTGGCCTGGTAGGCGGCCGCCCGCAGCGGGACGTCGCCCGGCGCGCCGTCGGCGGCCCGGTGGGACGTCCCGTAGGGATTGCCGAGTTCGAACTGGACGGGATCGGTGTATCCGGGCGGCACGATGATGCCGCCCCAGTGGTAGAACACGTTCCCCAGCGCGAGGATCGTGGACTCCTGCCCGCCGTGCGCGGTGCCGGTCGAGGTGAAGGCCGAGTACACCTTGTCGGCGAGCTTGCCGCCCTGCCGCCACAGCCCGCCGGTCGTGTCGATGAACGCCTTGAGCTGCATCGCCGGGTTGCCGAAACGGGTGGGGGTGCCGAACAGCACCGCGTCGGCCCACTCCAGGTCGTCCAAGGCGGCCTCGGCGACGTCGGCCGTGTCCTGTACGTGCCGGGCCCAGGCCGGGTTGGCGCTGATCGCCTCGGGAGGGGCCAGCTCGGGGACCTTCCGCAGCCGCACCTGCGCCCCGGCCTTCTCCGCGCCCTCCGCCGCCGCCGACGCCAGCGCGTGCACGGTGCCGGTCGAGCTGTAGTAGATGATCGCGGCGTTCACACTCCGCATGTCGGTCTCCTCTCCGGATACGCGCGCGGTCACCGCGCCGGGTGCGGACGTGCGTGGGCGCGCAGCGCGGTCCGCAGGGCTCCCACGACCCTTTCGACCTGGCCGTCGGTCAGCTCGGCGTGCATCGGGATGGCGAGGTTGCGCCGGAAGAGGTCCGCCGAGACCGGGCACGTCTGGTCGGTCTTGTAGACGGGCTGCAGGTGGCTCGCCCACGTGCCGTGCCCGCAGCCGATGCCCTGGGCGCGCAGGTCGGCGGCGACGCCCGCCCGGTCCACGCCCGGTTCCAGCGTCACCATGTACGACTGCCAGGCGTGGGTGCGGTCGGCCGGCACGTGCGGGAGCGTGACGTGCTCCTCGTCCTTGAGGAGTTCGGCGTAGCGTTCCGCGACCGCGCTCCGGCGCTCCAGCAGCTCGTCGAGCCGGCCGAGCTGCACCTGGAGGATCGCGGCGCCGATGTCGGAGAGCTTGTAGTTGAAGCCGATCTCGGTGAACTCGGGGATCGGCAGGCCGATGACCCGCGCCTGCTCGGCGATGCTCCCGATGCCGAAGGACGACCGCAGCCGCACGTCGCCGCCGAGTGCCGGGTCCGTGGTGAGCAGGGCTCCGCCCTCGCCGCTGGTGATGCCCTTGCGTCCGTGGAAGGAGAGGCAGGCGACCGGTGCCAGCGTCCCAGCCGGGCGGCCCTGGTAGGTCGCGCCGACCGCGCATGCGGCGTCCTCGATGAGGAACAGCCCGTGGCGGTCCGCGATCGCCTGCAGTTCCGCGTAGTCGGCGGGCAGGCCGACCGTGTCCACCGCGATCACGCCCACCGTCCGGGGTGTGACCAGGTCCGCCACGGCCTGCGGGTCGATGGTGCCGGTGTCGGCGCGGACGTCGGCGAAGACGGGCACCGCGTCCACGTACCGCACGGCATGGGCGGGCGCCGGGAACGTGTAGTCGGCGACGATGACCTCGTCGCCCGGCCCGGCGCCGAGCGCCAGCAGGCTCAGGTGCAGCGAGGCCGCGCAGCTGCTCAGCGCGACCGCGTCGGCGACGCCGAAGCGCTCGGCCAGCTCCCGCTCCAGGGCCTTGCCGCGGGGCCCCTGGCCGGCCGGCCAGTCGGACGCGAACACCTCCTTGACGGCCGCCAGTTCCCGCTCCCCCAGGCTCGCGTGCACCAGTGGAATCGCGTCCATCGGGTCACCTCCCGTCATGCCGGGCTTCCGTAGCGAAGCGGTGTGATCTGGCTGATGTCGTAGCGCTCGCGCATCCGCTCGACCGCGCCGGAGTCGACGGAGCGGCCGCTGGAGAAGATCTCCGCGATCTCCTCGAAGTAGCGTTCGTGATCGGGCGACGGGTAGCTCTGGAACAGCATGCGGACCGGCTCGTCGGTGGCGTTCGTGAACGCGTGCGGGCAGCCGGGCGGGACGAACATGCAGCTGCCCGGGCCCGCGCGGACGACCCCGTCCCCGGCCGGGGACTTCCAGTCCCGCCAGTCCTCCCCGGTGCGCTCGACCGGCTCGAACGCCAGCAGGTCGATCTCCCCCTCCAAGACGTAGAAGAACTCCTGCGCGTGCTGGTGGACGTGGGCGCCCACGTCGAACCCGGGCGGCACCACCACCTCGAACGTCGAGATGACGAAGCCGTCCGCCGCAGTGACCTTGAAGGTGATCTCCTGCGCCTTCGTGCTGAGCTTTCGTCCCTGACCTGGGGGGACAATAAGGCCACTCATGCGACTCGCTTCCTGTCGTCTGCGGAAAACCCGACTCGAGACGGGGGTGCCCGCGCACCCGTGACACTGGATCGACCTTCTGCGCGCGCCGGCACCGCGCCCCGGCGCGGGCGCGGCGATGTCATCGGACGCGTCGTCGAATAACACCGGAGAGCGCACCGAAAGAGCGTGCGCAGGTGAAATGCCGGTAAACCGTGATCGCAGGTCACGTGACCTGCGGAGGTCTGCGACTTCCGGTCGGGATCGCTCCCCGGCTCCCGCGGTACCGCGGGGCGAAGTTTCGCCGTCCCGATCATCCGGTGATCTTCCAAAAGCGGAAGCCGGGCAAGTGGGTGGAATCGGGGCGAGTAAGTCTAGATATAAGTTCTTCGCCCCCTGCCTGTCAACCCTCGACCGCCGCCGACGACCAGTCGCCCACGCCGGCTCCCGTCGGCCCAGCCTCGACGACGTCGACTGGCCGGGCGACACCGATCGCGTGAATGACCAGGTCAGAGGGCATAGCAACGCGACGGGACCGTTCGACCGAGGCCGCTGAGCGACCACTGCCGATCGCCGGATCACGTCCTCCGAGGCCGCCACCCCGGCCGCGGCACCGGTTTCCGCGGGGTCTCCCCACACCTCGCGTCACCCCGAACGGCGCTGCGATGCCCGCCTCCCCCAGCGACGTAGAACGATCACTGGATTGACCCTGGCGGCGACGTCCAACAGTTTATGCCTTACCGCATCAAAAATGCTTCTTGCAATTATACAACGCCTACAATAAAGAGCTACCTGCTTGAACGGCGACAACAAGTCGAGCCTTGCCCTGACCATCCTGCTAACGGACTGATGATGCTCTGCCGGCTCGGCACCATGTGCGGGCTTCAGGCACGCTTTTGTCTGCGGATGGCGCAAAGTATTCGAAGCGGGGACAGGCCGATTAAGGGGGCGCGGTTTGCAGGTCGACGCGGTCCTTGCGGTCGAAGGCGGTGGAGCAGGTCTTGGCGCAGCACGGCCCGGAATCGGCCCGGCCCCCAGTGCCGTCAGCGCTATTAGCGGACCATCTCCACGGCCTCCCGGACGTCCGGGTGCGGGTCGTCGGCGAGGCCGCTCAGCAACTCGGCGACGCCGGGGGTGGACCAGTGGGCGACGGCGAACACCAGCCCCTCCCGCACCTGAGGGTCCGGGTGGCCGGCGAGGTGGGTCAGCTCCGGCAGCGGACCGCGCCGACGCGTGCCGAACCACCGCAGCGCTTCTCGCAGCGCGGCCGGGTCTCCGGGGTCTCCGGCCGCTGCGATCTTCGCCAGCAGCTCCCTGACCGGTGGCGCCGGACCGTCCATCGGGTGCGGCAACCGTTCGAGCAGGCGCCGCGCTCCGTAGCCGCCGCGCTCCCGGCACCCCAGGCAGGTGCATGGGCGCATGCCGTGCGCGCCCGGCCGGTACCGCCAGCCGACCACCTGCGGCACGGCACGAATCCTGTGCACCTCGCGAGGCCGGATCGCCCGGGGGACGAACACCTCCCATCCACGGGGGTCCTCAAGTGCCGCGATCCGCCGGACCGCCTCCGCCGCCGGAACGGCGACCTGGGCGTCCCGTGCCCGCTCGGCGTAATGCCCGGCCAGGACCTGCTGAGCGTCGTCCAGCCGCACGTGAACGGCCACCAGCCGTCCCCGGCCACCGAAACGGGCCAACTCGCGCAGCCATTGATGGGTGAGGGTGTACGACCGCAGCACCGGAAAGACGTACACCCCGCGTGCACCGCCCTGCCCGCGGCCTTCCGCACGGATCCCGGACCGCCGGATCCGCGGCGCATTCGCCGCCGAGGTCAGGTGCACTAACATCGCCATGACCCGGCATCCTAAGCGACCGGTTTCGCCGAGAACATCGCTTAAATCGGCAGTAGCGCCCCCGGGCATCCGATCACGCCGCGGGTCGCGTACTCGGATCTGAGAAGGGTGCACGCGATACGGGCAGCAGCGAGGTGCTGCCGTACCGGTGCCGGCGAATATTCGTTCGGTGAGGGCGTGGCGCGCTGGCACAGTGCTGCTGTGGACGACTACGTGGCGATCAACAGGGCCAACTGGGACGAGCGGGCCCCGGCACATGCCGATTCCCCCGACTACGAATTCGACCGGTTCATCGACGACCCCGGGCACCTCAGCGGCGTCGTCCGGTTCGACCGCCCCCGCCTCGGCGACCTGGCCGGGCTGCGCGCCGTGCACCTGCAATGCCACATCGGCACCGACACCGTGTCCCTGGCACGCCTGGGCGCCACGATGAGCGGCCTGGACTTCTCCGCGGCCGCGCTGGACCAGGCGCGGCGACTGGCCACCGCCACCGGCAGCACCGTCGACTTCCACCACGCGGAGCTCTACGACGCCGTCGAGGTCTTCGGCCGCGAAAGCTTCGATCTGGTCTACACCGGGATCGGCGCCCTGATCTGGCTGCCGGACGTGGTGCGATGGGCCCGCGTCGTCGCCGACCTGCTGCGCCCGGGCGGCCGCCTGTTCCTCCGCGAGGGCCACCCCATGCTGCTGGCACTGGACGAGACCGCCAGCCCGCCCGTCCTGGGCTACCCCTACTTCGAAACCGCCGAGCCGGTGATCTTCGAAGAGCCGGGAACCTACGTCCAGACAGACACGAGCTTCACGCACGCGCTCACCCACACATGGAACCACGGACTCGGCGAGACCATCACCGCGCTGCTCACGGCCGGAATGCGGCTGACCGGCCTCACCGAGCACGACAGCGTCCCCTGGCAGGCCATTCCCGGACACATGACCAGGGACGACACCGGCGAATGGCGCCTAACTCACCACCCCGAACGCCTGGCCGCCAGCTACACACTGCAAGCAATCAAGGAATAGCCCCTACGACTTGGCCAGGTCTCCAGCCGGCGGACGGTCAGTCATTCACTTGCGCCGTCCAGTGCACCGCCGCCTTGTCGGCGACGGGTTGCGTAGTTGGTCGTTCGAGGTTCGCCAGAAGAAGTGTCATCGGGAGGTTGGGACCGTCCACCACGTGATCGAGCAGGTCGGCCTGAACATTCTCCAGCGTCGAGGCCGGACCGTCCGCGCTCAGTGCGGCCGCCCTTTCCGCAAGCGGATAGGCGTGGCCTTGCTCGTCGCGCACCTGCATCGGACCGTAGGTGTGCAGCAGCAGGCGATCACCCTGGTGGAGTGGCACTGTCGTGGTCTCGCACCAGTGGCCGCCGAGGTCGAGCAGGGTCAGCGGCGGATAGGCGGGCAGGACTTCGATCGGCGATACCCGCCCCTCTCTCAACAGCAGGGGCGGCGGGTTCCCGCAGCACACCATTTCGGCGCAGTCCTCGCGGAAGGTGAGCAGCAGGGCGGTGACGAATTCGTCGTCCGTGAGCATCGGAGCGAGGACCGAGTGCATCCGCTCGGCCAACCCAGGCAGATTCGGCTCATTCGGAGCCAGTTGCCGGAAGTTGCCGAGTGCGGCGGCCGCCGTCTGCTGGGCCGATCCGCCTGTACCGAGCACGTCCCCGATCAGGATCCGGGTGCCGAAAGGCGTGGGCAGGACGGCATGGAAATCGCCGCGGACCCGGGTCGCCGCCGGAACCAGGCAACTCTGCGTGCGCACCGTGCCGCCTCGCTGCGCAGAGGCCGTAGTCGCCGTCGGCGCCTGATATTCCTTTCGCAGGAGGTCCAAGAGGACCTCGGGAGTGGACTCCGGAGTGGCGCTGTCCACGCACAGCCGTTCGATCGTCTGCAGGTAGCTCTCGGTCTCCTCCGCCTTGTCCAGATACAGCGCGCCGGTGAGGTTCTCCAGGTACACCACGTCCGGCAGTTCGGGCTCGGGGAAGCGCAGAATGGTGAACGCGCCGCCCTCCGCGACATGGCCCCCGAAACGGAACGGCATGACCTGGATCGTGGTGTTCGGTCGCGCGCACATGGCGATGAGGTGCTCGAGTTGGCCCCGCATCGTCTCGGCTCCGCCGAGTGGCCGGCGCAGCGCCGTCTCGTCGATGACGGCCCACAGCCGAGGGGCATCGGGCCCGGAGAGTCGCTCCTGGCGGCGCAAACGCAGTTCGACCCGATGCTCGATCTCGGCGGCGGACGCGTCCGGATTCCCGAGCCGGATGACCGCGCGCGCATAGTCGGGGGTTTGCAGCAGGCCGGGGACGAATTGGATCTCATACGTCCGGATGAGCGACGTCGCTTCCTCGAGCCCCACATAAGTCTGGAACCAGTTGGGCAGGACGTCGTGATACCGGTGCCACCATCCCGCCGTGTTGGCCTGGCGGACCTGCTCCAGGATCGTGTCCCGCTCGCCCTGCTCGGCCACACCGTAAAGGGTGAGCAGATCGGCCACGTCCCGTTCCTTGAAGCCCACCCGGCCGAGTTCCATCCGGCTGATCTTCGACTCCGAGCTCCGGATGCGATCCCCGGCCTCGTGGCGGCTCAGCCCGGACGCCTCCCGCAGGCGGCGCAGCTGTGCGCCGAGGATGATGCGAAGCACCGTCGAACTCGATCCCGGACGATCAGCGGTCACCTCCCACCTCCGAAGGCGTCTGCGGCGGCATCGCGTGCTCCTCGCACGTTGAATCGCGTCCCGCTCACGGGATGAGGTCGTCGGGTCCGGTGGGCGGGCGCGTGCGCGTGGTGGCGGCGCGCCAGAGCACCTCTGGCAGGAACAGGGACTGGGGCTGGGCGGTGAGCGCCAGCACGTCGACGAACCGGTCGCATACTCGCGGGTCGACGTTGGCGAGATGCTGGACCCGGTCCACGTAACGGTTGAGGATCCTGGTCCGGAGACCGGCCGTGGCGCCCCGGGTCGTGCTGTACCGCAGGTCCTCCCCCGTGGCCACCAGCCACGGACCGCTGGCGTTCTTGATCACCTTGCGGTGGAAGCGCCGCGCCAGCCCGTCGAGGTCCTCGTCCGCCCGCAGGCACGCGTCCAGCGTGAGCGCGGACTTCGCCGCGACGGTCATTCCCTGGCCGTAGAGCGGATTGAAGGCGCACAGTGCGTCTCCCGAGACGAGGAACCGCTTCGGCCATGCCCGCATCCGCTCGTAGTGACGGCGATGATTCTCGGTGCGCCGGTAGCCGACGACGGGGGTGAGCGGCTCGGCGTCGCGGATCGCCTCGTAGAGCACCGGGCTGCGCAGGCTCTTGGCGAAGTCGAGGAAGCCGCCGGCCTCGTTGGGCGGGTAGTCCTCGCCGACGCCGAAGAGGCTGACGATCCACCGTCCGCCCTCCTGGGGGAACAGCGCGCCGGTGCGCGTGCCCTGCGGAGGGTCGGCCTGGAGGTAGAGCGCCTTCCAGCCGGGGTCGAACCCGGAGGGGACGGCGTAGGTGCGGCTGGCGTATCCCAGCAGCGGGTCGATCAGGGTCTGCCGGACGGCCGGGTAGCCGAGCCGCTCCAGCCACGCGGGGGTCTTCGAGGCGCGCCCGGTTGCGTCGATGACCAGGTCCGCGGTGATCGGCTCGCCCGGCTCCGCCGTCCCCCGCTCGCGCACCTCGACTCCGGTGACGGCCCCGGTGACGGCCCCGGCGTCGGCGAGCAACCCGGTCACCTCGTGCCCGCTCAGCATCTGAAGGTTCCCGGTCTTGGCCAGCCGGGCGCGCACCGTCCAGTCGAGGAGGTCCCGGCTGAAGGTCAGCAGGCGGGTCGACTCGAACCGGCGCCGCCATCCGGCGGAGGTCAGCCACAGCATGTCGGCGGGCACCCGGACCTCCGGGACGTCCGCGGCGAGCAGCTCGTCCTCCAGCCCGGGGAACAGCTGCTCCGCGATCTCCATTCCCCGGCTCCAGAGCACGTGCAGATGGCGCGCCTGCCCCAGACCGGGACGGGACCCGACGGCCTCCGCGAAACGGTCGCGCTCGATCAACGTGACCCGGGGGAAGTGGTCGGTGAGGACTCTGGCCGCCAGCAACCCCATCAGGCTGCCGCCGACGACAACGGCATGCTCACGGCGCTGCGTCATGGTCTTCCTCCTCGGGGGTGCGGAAAGGGGCGTTCACCAGGACGTCAGCGGCGGCGATCGAAGGCTTCCGCGAGTGGGAGAGCACTCGGGCGCTCCCCCATCGCGAATGCGACGGCCTGGTCGAGATCGAGGCCCGTCCCCTGCTCGAAGAAGTGCCCATATGCCTCGTCGCCTAGAGCCTGCCGAGCAAGCGCCTCGCCTTCGTTGTGCGGGGCGTTGAAATACGCGGAACCGAACAGCGGGAGCCCCACCGTCCGCCAGATGCGTCCGGCCGCCCCCTGCAGGGCCGCGGCGTCCCGTGGACGGCCGCTCGCCGCGTGGAACAGGGCGAGAAGCTCGATGCCCAACACCGCGCAGACCAGATCATTGAAGGTCCGGCTGGTGTCCACGCACTGCCGGGCGAGGCCGGTGGCCTCCTCCGCCCGGCTCCCGGTCCAGGCCGCGAAGGCCAGGACGTAGAGCGCGTAGGCCCTGACCCACTGCTCGCCGTGCTCCTCGCAGATCGCGCGGACCCCTTCGCACAACTCGACGGCGAAGGGCAGGTCTCCCTGGAACGCGACCGTCATGGCGTACTCGGCGCGCGCCATGATCACGCTGGTGTTCAGCTCTCCGAGGGAGTCATAGGCCGCCAGCGCGTCCTTGAAGAAAGTCGCCGCCTGCGCGTGATCGTCGGTCACCAGCGCGACGCAGCCCAGCCGATGGACCGCATTGGCCGACGCCACCGGGTCGCCGATCTGCACGGCCGCCGCCCTACCGGCCTCCAGGTATGCGGTCGCGGCATCCGTTTCACCCTGCTTGATGGCGATGTAGCCGTTCACCCAGAGGGCCTTGGCGCGTACCCGGGTGACGTCCGTGTCGAGGGCGAGTGCCCGATCCAGCCAGTGCCGCCCTTCGGCAAGGAAACCGCAGCCCACCCAGTAGAAGCCCAGGGCCCCGGCCATCCGCAGGCCGGTTCGCGCCTGGCCGGGAGTGGTGAGGCAGTAGTCCAGGGCCGCGCTCACATTGGCGTGCTCGCTGAGCAGGCGCGTGAAGATCTCCTTCTGCCCGGCGCCGAACCACTCGGCCTCGCACTGCTCGACCACACGCAGATACCAATCGCGGTGCCGCCCCCGCACACTCTCCTGCTCGCCCAGCTCACCGAGCCATTCCGCGCCGTACTCACGCAAGGTGTCCAGCAGCCGGTACCGGACGTCCGCGCCGTCTCCGATCCGCGAAAGGATCGACTTGTCGACCAGAGCCGCCAGCGTCCCCGAGACGCGGTCCACGGGCAGCACGCCGTCGCTGCACACGTGTTCGGCCGCCCGCTGATCGAAGTCCCCGGCGAAGACCGACAGCCGAGCCCACAACAGCCGCTCTTGGCTCGTGCACAGCTCATGACTCCAGCCGACCGTCGTACGCAGCGCGTCGTGCCGCGACACTTCCCCGGACACATCCGCGGTACCGTCCACCAGCATTTCGAACCGGTCGTCCAGCCGATCCGACAATTGCTCCAGGGAAAGCCGCCGCAGCTGACCGGCGGCGAGTTCCAGGGCCAGCGGAAGTCCCTCCAGCCGGCGGCACAGCCGCACGACGGTACGCCGGTTGCCATCGCCGACAACAAAATCACCCGTTGCCGAGGCGGCACGGTCTTCGAACAGGGTGACCGCCGCGGGCCGCGGAACCGTGTCCGCCGTCTCCAGTGGCGCGAGTTCCAGTACCCGCTCACCGCTGACGCCAAGGGACTGACGACTCGTGGCCAACACGCGCAATCCAGGCGCCGCCTTCAACAGGACGTCTACCACGCCCGCACAGGCGTCCCGGAGATGCTCGCAGGTGTCCAGTACCAGCAGCAGCCGCCTGCCGGACAGGTGACCGGCCAGGACGTCGAGCTGCGGACGCGCGGTCTGGTCGACGATTCGCAGGGTGCGGGCGATCGCGTGGCCCACGAGCGATCCGTCCCGCAGACCCGACAGCGGCACCACCCACGCGCCGTCACGGAACCGTCCCTCCAGTTCCCGCGCGGCCTCCACGGCGACCCGCGTCTTGCCGACACCGCCCACCCCGGACACCGTCACCATGCGCCCTGCGTCCAACAGCCCCCTGACCTCGGCGAGCTCGGCATACCGACCGACGAGAGCGGTCCTCTGAGGAACGAGATTGCCTTTCCCCGGCACACCGGCTCCAGCCACGACCGCCTCACCCCCCACGCACCCGCCACGACGACGCACAACCTTACCCAGACGGCCCGCAACAATAAGGCATATTCGGAAACCGATCTCCGATCAGGAAGAACCATTACAGACTTCACGAAAACCCCCACCCAACACATGAGCCACCAGCAGCAACACCCCGTGAAGGGCTCCCCACCCAAGTCGCCCTCGACAAGGTGGCCCGATGTGGTCACAGCCCCGGGTGGCGGTGGCAGGTCCCGGAAGACAGCTGCAGGAGAATCCGCCGGGGGCCGATGAATGCCGAGCGTCCTCGCGGTCTGCATTTTCGACTGCGGACCGTGCTCGGTCCGAAACCCGTAAATGCCACTTACGCCATTACTTGCCCCGCACAGCCTCACCCGCGCAACCTCGGGCGGTGACGGCCTCCTGGCCGGGGCCGTCCATCGCAAGAGGGCGGGTCGCCGTTCGGCAGACTCGGACCTGGCGGTCTGGATCTCGAAGATCATTCCAGTCGGCGAGCTGGCAGGCGTGTTCACCAGGCCCATCGAGTCCGGCCCTCCGCACACCCTCGATCAACAAGGCGGTCCGCGCCGCTTGACCACACGTTCGTGCCGGACGCCGACCTTTGAGCCCGCTTTCAACGACACCGCCGTCGCGGCGCACGCGAGTGCGGCCTGTGTGAGCAGCCCGAGCAACCGGTTCAGCCGCTCAGCGCCTCACTCCCTCCGGAGCACCGCCGAGTTCGATGCCGTGCGGCCTTTTTGTGATCTTGCTGCCGTAGGTTTCCTCCCGTGACGCGGCCACCGGAGAGTGAGAACGTTGCAGAGCCTCCGGATCACTCGCAGCCCGAGCGGGGCCGGACGAACCGGTGGGCCGTGGCCGCGGCGATCACCGGGGCGGTGGGGCTGGCGATGCCCGCGATCGGGTTGGCCGTCGCCGCTCTGGTCCAGACGGGCCGGCGCGGTGGGAAGGGCCGAGGTTGGGCGGTCGCCGCTCTGGTGATGTCCGGGGCCTGGCTCACGGCGGGCGCGGTACTTCTGAGCGTCACGGCAGGGAACGGGGAAGTCCGCGCCCCAGAAGCCCGAGGGCCGCGGGCGTCCGCGTTGTCGGTGGGACGACTGCTTCGTCGGTTTCCGGCGCGAGGGAGCGAAGGTCTTCGCGCAGGCGGCGCCGTGCGAGGCCCCCCACCAGGGCGAGGTCCTGGCCGTGCCCGTTCTGCCCGCTGTTCGGTACCCCGGTGAGGAGCGCCTGGCAGCCGATGCGCAAAGCGCCTGCCGGCGCGAGGCCTCGTCCCTGTACGAGGACGGACGCGGCGACGAGTTCACGCTGGTCGTCGACCGCCCCGACCGGAGGGCGTGGGAGGGCGGCGATCATACGGTGACGTGCCTTCTCCGCTACTCGGACGGAGCCAAGATGTACGTCCTGGCCAATGCGCCGCGAATGACCTCGGAACTCGCCGCCGGTGACTGCGTCGGGACATGGAGCGACTCCGGCAGCGTGGAACTCGTCGACTGCGACCAGAAGCACGAGGTCCAGGTGTTCGCGAGAATAACGCTGAAGCAGGAGAAATACCCGGACCACGCCCAGGTTCTCACCCTCTGTGCAGAGCGGGCGCGGAAGGTCTTCGGCACTGACCCGCCGAAGGACCTCCTGCTGCGTTACACGGGGCCGGACGAGTTGGAATGGGCGCGAGGCCAGCGACATGTCGTCTGCCTGGTCACCAGCCGGAAGGGGCGGCTGTCCCGCTCACTGGTGCCCGAACTCGAGCGATCGTGACCGCGGAGAACGGAATCGGTCTGGCAGTGCCCGTGCTGCTGGTCGCCTTCCTGGTCGCGGTCCTTCTCTTTCCGGAGCGTTCCTAGTAAGCAGACCGTTACCGGAACCCTTTCCTCGGCTCTCTTGCTAGCCCTCGCCATGACGAACAGGCCACTGAGCGACTACATGACCGTCATCGCGGAACCGGGCATTCGCGGGGTGAGCGCGGGCTCTACCGGCTGCCACTAGGGAGCGACCCCGAGGCCGAGGTCTGCGCCGCAGTCCTCGACGCCTCCAGCACCTCGCTCTCGCGAAGTACTTTGCAACAGCGAGTACTCTCGCGTGTCAGGCATCGTGCTGACCAAATGGCGATACAGCGCGTTCCAGCGCCCACCCCTCGCCGACCTGAACCGCGACCAGCTGGTCATCACCGGCATCTACGCCCACATCGGCTGCCCGATGACACACGGCCGCTCAAGGATCGATCTTCTCCCGGCATGCTTCGGGCGACCCGGTTTGCTCAATGCACTGCTCGATCTGCTCCTCCTTCGGCGGCACCCGCTCCTCGTCTCGAGTCGCCTCCGGCTCCTCCGTAGGCTCCTCCTCCTGCGTCGACTCGGGCACGTCCGTCGGCTCCTCGTCTTGAGTCGGCTCCGGCTCCTCCCCCGGCCCCTGCTCCTGGGGCGGCTCCGACTCCTCCACAGAGTCCTCAATGCCGTCGCCGTTTCGATCCCGCTCCGAGGGAACCGGCGAAACCGTGCCGACACCTTCCGGCCCGAACTCCTCGATACAGCTCTGCCGCACGCTCGCCCCTGCCGGATGCTTGCACTCTTCGGGGAGAGGCCGGTCATCGGTGTCTTGCGGGGTAGGCTCAGGCGTCCGGGTCGGCTCCTGCGACGTCGGCTCGTGCGGCTTCGCCGAACTCTCCGCAGGCGTCCGAGACGGCTCGGGCGGGGCAGCAGGATCATCCGACCCGCACGCCCCGCCACCGCCCGCGATAAGCGCGACGGCCGCAACCATCCCCGCGATCTGATTTCTTCTCATTCTTCCCCCACAATCGTGGGGCCCCACCCGATACAGCCGAGCGGGACGTCGCCGTCGCGTATGCCCGACCCGCCCAACACACCACCAGAGCCAACGGGCCACGGGAACTTGTCTTCGAGCCCGCCGCCCTTACCTTTGTCCCCTCGTTATGAGCTCGCCCATGCCACGAGACGTACCCGTACCGAACCCAAGCGCAGTCCATTCACAGGTCGCCGAATCCTCACCAGACCAGCCCAAAAAGGCCAAACGCCGCGAAGCGCGGACGTGACCATCCGCCGGCACCCGGATCCTCCACCGACGCAGACCCAACACTGAACAGCGTTCGGCAGGTGACGCGAATAGACCCCTGGCAGACGGGTTGAGCACCACGACCACCGCGTCCGAACCAGGGGCTACGAGCGGCGATCGGCCGGCTACCGGGCGGCCATGGGGGCGAGACCGAGGTCGGCGAGTACGGCCGCTCCGCGGAGGGCGTGCTCGCCGCCCGCCAGGATCCTGGTGCGGGCCGACTGGTAGTGGCAACCGGCGGCGTCGAACGCGTCCGTCGTGGCGAGCAGCCGCGTCGGGTCCCCCTCCAGTAGTGCCTCGGCCCGCTCAACGATGGCACCGGCGACGGGATTGCCGGTGGTGAGTTCGCGGGCGTCGGCCAAGCGGTGGCGGGCGTCGGGGCTTCCCGCGAGCACGGCGGCCTCCGCGCGCAAGGCCACATACCAGTGGTGCCAGATCCAGGTGACCCACCTCCACACCTCGCCGGGTTCGGGAGCCATCCGCTCCAGCGCTTCGGACGCCTGTCCGTTGTGGAGCAGCGGCATCGCGTCGAAGACCGCGCCGTAGCCGTGGACCCGGTTCGGGGACGCGCCGAACTGCTCCAGAACCGTGTTCCACACGAGCCGGGCGTCCTGGTCGTCGCGGAGGCCGTGGACCATCGCGACGGCGGTCACCGCCGGTTCGAGGTCCGGCCAGGCGGGGCTGCCGCTGCGCCGCCACGAGTCAAGGAACCGGACGGCGCCGGTGAGCACGTCGCCGACGTCGCCCGCCAGCGCGTCGGCGACCAGCTGCCAGCTCGTCGCGCGGTGCCCCACTTCGGCCAGGGACGGGTGGTCGGCGAGCCGCCTCGCCCAACGGCGGGCGCCGGGCAGGTCCCCGACGCCGATACCGGTCTGGGCCGCCTCGCCGAGCGCCTGGACGAGCTCGTGGGTGACAGCGGGCGTGGTCGGCGCGGACGACAGAAGGCGGACGCGGCGCCGGGCCGTGGCCGCGGTGGCGAACGCGTCGCCGGCCCAGCTCTGGACGGCGGCGAGCGCGTCGAGCGCGGCGGACTCGGCGGGTGGGTCGCCGGTGCGGTGGGCGAGTTCGACCGCGCGTTCGGCGCGCGCGAGCGTCTCCGTCACCACGTCGTCGTGCGGGTCCTGGTCGGCGCCGAACGCGTCGGCGGCCGATGCGACCTCGGCCAGCGCGACGGCCGCCAGTGCGGCGGGGTCGTCGTTCGCGTCCTCCCGCGCCTCAGTGATCAGCGCGAGCGCCTCGTCCGGGGACGGCGTCCGGACGAACGTGCCCGAGAACCGGTACACGGTGGTCGCGGCGGTCGCCAGGTCGGCGGCAGCGCGGGTGGCGGCGCCACACCGGCGGGCGTGCGCCGCGGCGGCCCGGTGCAGGCGGTACATGTCGTCGCCGTGCATGCGGCACCCGGCGACGGCGGCGGCATGGCGGAGCATCGCCGCGGCGGTGGCCGGGTCGCCGGCGAGCGCGGCGGCCTGCTCGTACCGCTGCTGTGACTCCCCGACCAGATTGCGGGTGAAGGCGAGCTCCGCCATGTGCCGCGCGAGGTCGAACGCGTCCGCGCGGTGTTCCGGCTCGTCGGCCGCCCACGCCAGGGCGGCGCGGAGGTCGTCGGCGACGGCGTCGAACCGGGGCCGCCAGTCCGTTCCGCCGACCGCGAGGCCGGCGGCCGCGGCCAGGGACCAGCGAAGGTGCCGGGTGCGGGCATCGGCCAGCTCACCGGCCTCGGCGAGCCGCTCGGCCCCGTACTGGCGGATGGTCTCCAGCGCCCGGTACTCGGTCGCGCTCGACGACGCCCGCACGACCAGCAGGCTCTGCTCCGCCAGGCGGGCCAGCCCGTCGGCGATGACGCCCTCCCCGGCCCCGGCCACCTCCGCCGCCGCTGTGGCGGTGAACGGCGCGACGAACACCGACACGCGCCGGAGGAGTTCACGGTCGGACGGCTCCAGCAGTGCGTGGCTCCAGTCCATCGCCGCCCGCACCGAACGGTGCCGGTCGTCGGCGCGGGAGCCGCCGGTGAGCGTCCGCAGCGGTTCGGACAGGGCTGCGGTGAGACCGTCCAGCCCGAGCGTCGGGTACCGGGCGGCGGCCAACTCGATCGCCAGCGCCATGCCGTCCAGCCGCTCGCAGATCGAGCGGATGTGGTCGTGCAGGGGAGGATCCAGCGGCCAGCCGATCGCCGTCGCCCGTTCCTTGAACAGCGCGACCGCGTCCGACTCGCCGTCGTCGGACAGCGACAGCGGCGGGACCTGGTACACCCGCTCGAACGGCACCATCAGCCGGGCCCGGCTCGTCACCAGCACCGTCACCCCGGGGCACGCCGCGAGCAGCCGCTCGACGAACAGCGCCACGCCGTCCCGCACCTGCTCGCAGTTGTCCAGCACGAGCAGCGCATGCCGGTCGGCCAGCGCCACGGCCACCGACTCGGTCATACCGCGGCCGGGCTGCTCGCCGAGACCGAGCGCCCCGGCGACCGCGTCCGCGACCATCCCCGGATCGTTGACCGGCACCAGATCGACGAACCACACCCCGTCCGCGAAAACGCCGGCCGCGTCCGCCGCCACCGCCAGCGCGAGCCGGGTCTTGCCCACACCGCCGGGCCCGACCGCGGTCACCTGCCGGTGCTCACCGATCATCTTGGTCAGCTCGGCCCGCTCGCTCGCCCGGCCGACGAACGAGGTCAGCGGAGCCGGCAGGACGGGCACGGCATGCGACGCATCGACGGCGCGGCGGCTCGCGGCGGCCTGCGCGGCGAGCGCCCGCCGGTCCGGGACGTCCAGCTTCCGCAGCAGCGCGGAGACGTGGCTCTCGGCCGTGCGGACCGAGATGAACAGCCGCGCCGCGATCTCGGCGTTGCTGAGATGGTCCCCGACCAGCTCCAACACCTCGGCTTCACGGGGAGAAACGTCCACGCTCGCGGTCACTGTCCCATTCTGTCGCAGGCCATCCGTGCGCGGTCCGTGTCAGCGATCCGTAGTCGGTTCCGTAGGCGCTACGGATGTGGCCGGCCTGAGCCTGAAGCGAGGCTATGAGCAGTTGAACAACGGGCCGATGCGGCCCACGACTCCAGGAGCGACCATGAGCGGATCTCCCGTCCAGGGAATCAGAACCGTGCTGCACCCCGTGAGCGACCTGGCGAAGGCCAAGGCGGTGTACGCGGCCCTGCTCGGCGAGGCGCCGCAGACCGACTCGTCCCACTACGTCGGGTTCGAGGTCGGGGGTCAGCACATCGGGCTGGTCCCGGCCGGCGGCCCCCGGGACATGACCTCGCCGGTGGCCTACTGGCACGTGCCGGACATCGACGCGAAGGTCGCCGAACTGACCGCCGCCGGCGCGACCGTCAAGGAGGCCGCGCACGACGTCGGCGGCGGACGGCTGGTCGCCGCCGTCACCGACCCGGACGGCAACGTCCTCGGGCTGATCCAGGACCGCTGAGCACCACCGCCGGACCACCTCACCAGAAGGAACCACCATGACCTCGTTCGAATCCATCACCCTGGAAGTCGCCGACCCCACGGCCGCGGAGACCTTCTATGACACCTTCGGTCTCGCGCCCTATGTGAACGTCCGCCCCTCGGACGAGCCGACCACCGGCTTCCGCGGCTTCGCGCTGTCGCTCGTCACGTCCCAGCCCGGCAACGTCGACGCCCTCATCGCCGCCGCGCTCGACGCCGGCGCCACGACGCTGAAGCCCGCCACGAAGTCGTTCTGGGGCTACGGCGGCGTCATCCAGACCCCGGACGGGACGATCTGCAAGGTCGCGTCCTCAAAGAAGAAGGACTCCGCGCCCGCCGCCCCCGAATTCGACCAGGTCACGCTTCTGCTAGGCGTAGCGGACGTCAAGGCGAGCAAGCGGTTCTATGTCGACCGCGGCCTGGCCGTCGCCAAGAGCTTCGGCGGCAAGTACGCCGAGTTCGACACCCCGTCGTCCACCGTCGCACTGGCGCTCTACCCGCGCCGCGCCCTCGCCAAGGACACCGGCGTCGACCAGGAGGGCACCGGCTCGCACCGACTCGTGCTGGTCGGCGGCAGCGACCCCATCACCGACCCGGACGGATTCGCCTGGGAACCCACGCCCACCCCCTCTCTGTCAGACTGCTGTGACACAAGGGACGAACGAGTCCTTCTGATACCAAGCAGGGCGAGACAGGACGAACAGCGCAGTGACGATGACTCTCGCCGACCAGGCCGCCGTGACGACACGGCAGGATGGTCGGGTGACCGACGAACACGGCGACCAGCAGCCGGGCAGGCCCGCCCGGCCCAAGCGCCGGACGTTCACCAAGGCCTACAAGGCCCGGATCCTGGCCGCCTACGACGCGCTGCCCGAGGGCAGCCCCGAACGCGGCGCCCTGTTGCGTGCCGAAAAGCTCTACCACTCCCACATCGAGCACTGGCGCAAACAACGCGATGAAGGCACCCTGGCAGCCACGTCGGGAAAGCCGGCACGCAGCCCCGAGGCCGAGGAACTGGCCCGCCTGAAGGCCGAGAACAAGAAACTCAAGGCCGAAGCCGCCAAACTCGAAGCCGGCAACGCCAAACTCGCGGGTGAACTCGACAAGACCCGAACCGCATTGGACATCGCGGGAAAAGCATTCGCGCTGCTGCAGGACATCTCAAGCAGCGCGGACTCCGACGAGAACTGAACCAGGTCATCGACGACCACCTGCCCGGCATGGAGGAACTGCTCGGCACCGCCCGGGCATGCCGCATCCTGGGGAAATCCCGCTCGACTCTGCACCGGCACCGCAATCCCCGCCCGCCGCGGCTCGGGCCGCGCCGCCCGTTCCATCATCCGGCCGAGCTGTCGGCGGCCGAACGCGAGCGGGTGCTGGCGGTGCTGGACTCGGCCCGGTTCGTCGACAAGTCACCGGCGCAGGTGTGGGCGATTCTGCTGGACGAGGGCGTGTACCTGTGCTCGCAGGCCACGATGTACCGGCTGCTGCGCGAGCGCGGCCAGACCGGTGAGCGGCGCGCCCAGGCCGTGCGTCCGGCGACCGTCAAGCCCGAACTTCAGGCCGACGGCCCCGACCAGGTGTGGTCGTGGGACATCACGAAACTGAAAGGCCCCGTGCGCGGCGTGCATTATCTGCTGTACGTCATCATCGACATCTTCTCCCGCAAAGTCGTGCACTGGGAGATCTGGCCCACCGAGAACGGCACCCTGGCCAAGGAGTTCATCCAGCACGCCATCATCACCAACGGCGGCGTGGCGCCCCGATCGATCCATGCCGACCGCGGCACGGCCATGACCTCCAACACCGTCACCGGACTCCTCGCCCTCCTGGGCATCGACCAGTCCCATTCCCGCCCGCACGTGTCCAACGACAACCCCTACTCCGAAGCACAGTTCAAGACCCTCAAATACTGCCCGGCATTCCCGGGACGGTTCGGCTCGATCGAGGACGCCAACAGCTTCTGCAGCCACTTCTTCGCCTACTACAACCACGAACATCGCCATTCCGGGATCGGAATGCACACGCCCGCGACCGTCCACGACGGCACCGCCATCCAGGTCCAGGCCCGCCGGGCCGCCACCCTGCAGGCGGCCTTTCGGGCCCACCCCGAACGGTTCCGAGGCCGGTGCCCCTCACCGCCCCCGCTACCGGACAAGGTCTGGATCAACCCGCCACCCCAACCCCAGACCGACAACAAGCCACAAACCACCCACGTGGCCTGACGTCTCATCCGGTTTGACAGGTTCCG
>NZ_SMKB01000219.1:0-11705 GCF_004348575.1 Actinomadura sp. 7K534 | reverse complement strand
ACCCCGGCGTCGGTCGCCGGGCGGCTGGCCGAGTACCGCCCGACGCTGTTCTTCGCCGTCCCCACCTTCTACGCCGCGCTCCTGAACGCGGACGTGCCCGCGGACGCGTTCGCGTCGGTGCGGCTCGCGGTGTCGGCGGGGGAGCCGCTGCCCGCCGGGCTGTGCCGCCGCTTCACCGAGCGGTACGGCGTGGAGGTCATCGACGGGATCGGGTCGACGGAGTGCCTGCACATCTTCCTGTCGAACCGCCCGGGCGAGGTGCGCCCGGGCACCACGGGCACCGCCGTCCCCGGGTACGAACTGCGCGTCGTGGACGCCGACGGCGTCGACGTCCCGCCGGGCACCCCGGGATCGCTCCTGGTGAAGGGCGAGTCGATCGCGACGGGCTACTGGTGCCGCACTGACACCACCCGCCAAGTGTTCCAGGGGGAGTGGCTGCGCACCGGCGACACCTACGTGGTCGACGAGGACGGCTACTACACGTGCCTCGGCCGGACGGGCGACATGCTCAAGGCGGGCGGCATCTGGGTGTCCCCGGCCGAGGTGGAGGCGCGGCTGCTGGAGCATCCGGCGGTGGCGATGGCCGCGGTCGTCGGGCTCCCGGACGCCGACGGGATCGACAAGCCGGTCGCGTGCGTCGTCCTCAAGGACGGGACGCCGGCCCATCCGGCGGAGCTGGCCGCCTTCTGCCGCGCCGGCCTCGCGCCGTTCAAGCGCCCCCGCGAGGTGCTGGTCGTGGACAAGCTGCCCACGACCCCGACCGGCAAGCTGCGCCGCTTCGCCGTCCGCGAGCTGGCCGCCGCGCTGCTCGGCCGCTGACCCTCCGCGCGGACAAATGCTACAAACTCTTGACGTTTCGTCCGCCTCATGTCGAATATGGAGGAGGCGGCACGGCCGGCCGGCGAGGCGGAAGGACAGCTCATGAGCAGCCCCCAGGGCACGGGCACGCCCCCGCACGTGGAGTTCCGCGCGGACCCGTCCGGCTACCGGCACTGGCGGCTGGACGTCGACGGGCCCGTCGCCACCCTCACGATGGCGGTGGACGAGCGGGGCGGGCTGGTCCCCGGCTACGAGCTGAAGCTCAACTCCTACGACCTCGGCGTCGACGTCGAGCTGTACGACGCGGTCCAGCGGCTGCGGTTCGAGCACCCCGGCGTCCGGGCCGTCGTGCTCACCGGCGGCAGGGAGAAGGTCTTCTGCGCGGGCGCCAACATCCGGATGCTGGCCGCGTCCCCGCACGAGTGGAAGGTCAACTTCTGCAAGTTCACCAACGAGACCCGCAACGGCATCGAGGACGCGACCGCGAACTCCGGCCAGACCTACCTGGCGGCGCTCAACGGCACCGCGTCCGGCGGCGGCTACGAGCTGGCCCTCGCCTGCGAGCACATCATGCTCGTGGACGACCGCTCCTCGGCCGTATCGCTGCCGGAGGTTCCGCTGCTGGGCGTCCTGCCCGGGACCGGCGGCCTGACCCGGCTGACGGACAAGCGCCGCGTGCGCCGCGACCGCGCCGACTACTTCGCCACCAAGGCCGAGGGGCTCGCGGGCAGGAAGGCCGTCGCCTGGCGGCTCGTCGACGAGGCCGTGCCCCGCCCGGCCTGGGACGCGGCGGTCGCCGGGCGCGCGGCGGAACTGGCAGCCCGCTCGTTCCGCCCGGAAGGCGCCCGGGGCGTCGAGCTGACCCCGCTCGGAAAGGAGCGGACAGAGTCGTCGGCGTCCTACCGGCACGTGTCGGCGAAGCTCGACCGCGACGCCGGCTCGGTGGAGATCACGATCGCGGGCCCGGACTCGTCCCCCGGCGGCATCGAGGACGTCCACCGGCAGGGCGCGGACTTCTGGACCCTCGCCATGACGCGCGAGCTGGACGACCTCATCCTCGACCTGCGCACGAACGAGCCGGCCCTCGGCACCTGGCTGTTCCGCACGAGCGGCGACGCGCGGCACGTCCTGGCCCACGACCGGCTCCTGCTCGACAACGCCGGAGACTGGCTCGCCAACGAGATCCTGCACTACCTCAAGCGGACGCTGAAGCGCCTCGACGTCACGTCCCGCAGCCTCGTCGCGCTGATCGAGCCGGGCGGGTGCTTCGCCGGGTCCCTGCTGGAGGTCGCGCTGGCCGCCGACCGGAGCTACCAGCTCGACGGCGTCTTCGAGGACACCGCCCCGGACGCCGCCCCCGCGACGATCACCGTGACCGCGATGAACCTCGGCCCGCTGCCGATGGGCAACGGCCTCACCCGCCTGGCGACGCGCTTCCTCGGCGACGACGCGGCGCTCGCCGCCGTGCGCGACGCCGAGGGCAAGCCCCTGGAGGCCGCGGACGCCGAACGGCTCGGCCTGGTCACCTTCACGCCCGACGACATCGACTGGGACGAGGAGATCCGCATCGCCGCCGAGGAGCGGGCCGGCTTCAGCCCGGACGCGCTCACCGGCCTGGAGGCCAACTGCCGCTTCCCCGGCCCGGAGACCATGGAGACCAGGATCTTCGGACGGCTCACCGCCTGGCAGAACTGGATCTTCACCCGCCCGAACGCGTCCGGCCCGGACGGCGCCCTGCGCCGCTACGGCACCGGCGAGCGCGCCGACTTCGACCGAAAGCGAGTGTGACCATGCCGGCGAGCAGCGCGTCGGGGACCGCGGCCGACTACTCGGGGAAGATCCCCAACAACGTCGGCCTGCACGAGGACCGGCGGCTCCAGCGCGCCCTGGAGTCGTGGCAGCCCGACTTCCTCGACTGGTGGGAGTCGATGGGGCCGGCGCTCCCCACCCGGGACGTCTACCTGCGCACGGCCGTGAACGTCGGCCGCGACGGCTGGGCCCACTTCGGGCACGTCGCCATGAAGGACTACCGGTGGGGCATCTTCCTGGCGGAACGCGACGCGGACCGCCGCATCGGGTTCGGCGCGCACAAGGGCGAGCCCGTCTGGCAGAAGGTCCCCGGCGAGTACCGGGCCGACCTCCAGCGCCTCATCGTCATCCAGGGCGACACCGAGCCCGCCTCCGTGGAGCAGCAGCGCAACCTCGGCGCGACCGCGCCCAGCCTCTACGACCTGCGCAACCTGTTCCAGGTGAACGTCGAGGAGGGCCGCCACCTGTGGGCGATGGTGTACCTGCTGCACGCCCACTTCGGACGAGAGGGCCGCGAGGAGGCCGAGGAGCTCCTGCACCGCAACTCCGGCAGCGAGGAGTCGCCGCGCATCCTGGGCGCGTTCAACGAGGAGACCCCCGACTGGCTGTCGTTCTTCATGTTCACCTACTTCACCGACCGGGACGGCAAGTACCAGCTCGGCACGCTGAAGGAGTCCGGCTTCGACCCGCTGTCGCGGACGTGCGAGTTCATGCTCAAGGAGGAGGCCCACCACATGATGGTCGGCACCACGGGCATCGACCGCGTCGTCGAGCGGACCGTCCAGCTGATGAAGGAGCACGACACCGACGACGTCACTGCGCACGGCGCGATCTCGCTGGACGTCGTCCAGAAGTACCTGAACTTCCACTACTCGGTGTCGCTCGACCTGTTCGGGTCCGAGACGTCCGGCAACGTCGCGAACTACTACACCGCCGGGCTGAAGGGCCGCTGGCGGGAGGACCGCCGCAAGGACGACCACCGCCTCACCGACGACGCGATGATGGTGGACGCCCTCGTCGACGGCTCCGTCGGGCAGACGGAGGTGGCCGCCCTGATCGGCCTGAACACCGACCTGCGCCGCGAGTACGTCGCGGACTGCCGCGGCGGCGTGAACCGCTGGAACCGCATCCTCGCCGACGCGGGCCTGCCGCAGCGCCTCTACCTGCCCAGCGTCGCGTTCAACCGCAAGGTCGGCGCGTTCGCGGGCATCGAGGCCACCCCGCAGGGCGAGGTCATCCCGGCGGAGGAGTGGGAGCGGCGCCAGGACGCCTGGCTCCCGACCGAGGTCGACAAGACGCACGTCCGCTCGCTCATGAACCCCGTCCATGAACCGGGCAGGATCGCGGGCTGGATCGCCCCGCCCCGCAACGGCATCAACGGCCGCCCCTTCGACTACGAGTACGTGCGGCTCTGACCGGGCGGGCTCACAGCCCCCGGGAGATGACGAGGCGCTGGATCTGGTTGGTGCCCTCGAAGATCTGCATCACCTTCGCCTCGCGCATGAACCGCTCGACGGGGAAGTCGCGGGTGTACCCGGCGCCGCCGAGGACCTGGACGGCGTCCGTGGTCACCTTCATCGCGTTGTCGGTGGCGACGAGCTTGGCGATGGACGCCTCGCGGCCGTAGGGGCGCCCCGCGTCCTTCAGCCGCGCCGCCGACAGGTACGTGGCCCGGGCCGATTCGACGGCGGCGGCCATGTCGGCCAGCACGAACGCCAGCCCCTGGTGCTTGATGATCGCCTTGCCGAACGCCTCGCGCTCCTTGGCGTACTCGACGGCGACGTCGAGCGCGCGCTGGGCGAGGCCGGTGGCGACGGCGGCGATGCCGAGGCGCCCCGCGTCCAGCCCGGCGAGCGCGATCGACAGGCCCTGGCCCTCGGTCCCGATCAGGTACCCCGCCGGGACGCGGGCGTCCACGAGCCGGACGGTCGCGGTCGTCGACCCCATCAGGCCCATCTTGTCCTCGGGCTCGTCGAACTCCAGCCCGGGCGTGCCGGCGGGGACGTGGAAGCACGAGATGCCGCGGGGGCCGTCGTCCGACGTGCGGGCCATCACCGTGTAGAAGTCGGCCTTGCCGCCGTGGGTCGTCCACGCCTTGGCGCCGTTCAGGACGTAGGAGTCGCCCTCGCGGACGGCCCTGGCCCGCATCGCCGCCGGGTCCGACCCCGCGTGCGCCTCCGACAGGCAGTACGCGCCGAGCCGCTCGCCCGACAGCAGGTCGGGAAGCCGCTCGGCGCGCTGCTCATCGCTCCCGTAGGCGAACAGCGGGAAGCACGACAGCGCGTGCACGCTGACGCCGACGCCCACGCTCGCCCACGCCGCGCCGATCTCCTCCAGGACCTGGAGGTAGACCTCGTACGGCTGGGCGCCGCCGCCGAACTCCTCCGGGTACGGCAGCGTCAGCAGGCCGGCCCGCCCGAGCGTCGCGAACGCCTCGCGGGGGAACGTCCCGCTCCGCTCGGCGTCCGCGGCGCGCGGCGCCAGCTCCTTCGCCGCGATCTCGCGGGTGAGCGCGACGAGGTCCTCGGACTCGGGGGTCGGCAGGTGCCGGGTGGCGGGCATGGGCGGACTCCTTTCGGCCCGCCCACAGTACCAAGAGCAGTACCAGCGAACCGCTTTTGGTACTGTCCCGGTCATGACCCCGCTGGACGGAGCGCACGCCACCAGGGCCACCCGGGCGCTGCGGCGGCGCGACCTCCTCGTCGGCCGCCTCATCGACGTCTTCCTCGACCGCGGCTTCGCCGAGTTGAGCGTCGCGGAGCTGGCCGCCGTCCTGCGCTGCTCGAAGAGCACCCTGTACTCGGTCGCGGCGAGCCGGGAGCAGATCATCGTGGCCGTCGTCCGGGCGTTCTTCCGCCGCGCGACCGAGCGCGTGGAGGCCGCGCTCGACGCCAACGCCGACCCGCGGGAGCGCGTCGGCGCGTACCTGCGCGCCATCTCCGCCGAGCTGGCGCCCGCGTCGCCCGCGTTCTTCGCCGACCTAGACGCCTTCCCGCCCGCCCGCGAGATCTACAAGCGGAACACGCGCTTCGCCGTCCGGCGCGTGCAGGGCCTCGTCCGCGAGGCGCTGCCGGACGGCGGCGCGCCCGGCGCCGACGCGGCCTTCGTCGGCGCCGTCGCGGGCCAGGTGATGGAGTCCATCCACCGCGGCGAGATCAAGGCCCAGACGGGACTGGACGACTCCGCCGCCTACGCCGCCCTGGCCTCGCTGATCGTCGCCCGGATGACCCCGGACCGCGCTCGCCCCGCGGACGCCTCAGACGGGTGACGACGACCGGACGGCGTGCTCCACCAGCGCCACCAGGACGTCCCGGGCCGTTTCGCGGCGCCGTACGTCGCAGAGCATCACCGGGACGTGCGGGTCGACGTCCAGGGCGTCGCGGATCTCGTCCACCGTGTAGCGGCGGGCGCCGTCGAACACGTTGGCCGCGACGACGAACGGGATCTCCCGCTGCTCGAAGAAGTCGATGGACGCGAAGCTCGTGCTGAGCCGCCGCGTGTCGACCAGGACGATCGCGCCGACCGCGCCGTAGGCGATCTGGTCCCACATGAACCAGAACCGCTCCTGGCCGGGCGTCCCGAACAGGTACAGCCGGACGCCGCCGGAGAACGTCAGCCGCCCGAAGTCCATGGCGACGGTCGTGGTGGTCTTGCGCTCCACGCCGTGCAGGTCGTCCACGCCGGCCGAGGCGTCGGTGAGGATCTCCTCGGTGCGCAGCGGGCGGATCTCGCTGACCGAGCCGACGAGGGTGGTCTTGCCGACGCCGAAGCCCCCGGCCACCAGGATCTTCAGCGTGTGCTGCGGCACGTCGTCGTCGAACGCGTGCGGCGCCGGGGCGGACTCAGAGGCGGCGGAGTTCATCGAGCACTCTCATCAGTATGCGGGGATCGGGACGGTCGGACCGCTCGCCGTGCTCGGCCTGCGGCATCTCCTCGACGAGGCCGTACTGGTGCAGGTCCTCCAGCAGGATCTGCACGACCCGGAACGGCAGGTCGGTCTCCGAGGCGAGGTCGGCGGGGGTCGAGGGGCGCCGGCACAGCTCCAGCAGCCGCCGCTGCTCGCGCGACAGCCACACCCGGTCGCCCGGCGTCCGGCCCGTCGCGACGAGGATGGTGACGAGGTCGACGACGAGCCCGCGGGGGCGGGTGCGCCCGCGGGTCACCGCGTACGGCCGGACGATCGGGCCCGCGTCGCGCCCGATCCACCGCTCTCTCGGCGTTTGCACGGTCGCTCAGTCCGAGGCGCCCGCGGCCGGCGCGTCCTCGGCGGGCGTGCGCGGCGCGGCGGACAGGTGCCGCCGCACCCGCTTGATCAGCATGGTCGTCTCGTAGGCGACCAGGCCGGCGTTGCCGCCCGCGTCGCTGAGCACGGCCAGGCAGCTGCCGTTGCCGGCCGGCATGACGAAGAACAGCATGCCGTCCAGCTCCACGACCGTCTGCCGCACCTGCTTGGCCTGGAAGTGCTCGCGCGCCCCGTTCGCCAGGCTGTGGAACCCCGACGACAGCGCCGCGAGGAACTCGGCGTCCTTGCGGGTGACACCGCCCGACGCGCCCATGACCAGCCCGTCCCGGGACAGCAGCACGGCCTGGTGGACCTCCCCGACCCGCTCCACGAGATCGTCGAGCAGCCAGTCGAGCTCCCCGGTGGCATGGCTCTGCTGCGTCATGATTCCCCCCATTCGTCGCGCGGATCGTCATTGCCTGCTGTGTCCTCGGCGTCCCTTCCGCGCAGCCATCCCGACTGTAGCGAGGACATCAGGTCGCGGCTGAGTTCCGGACTCGGCTCGTCGAAGTCGTCGTCCGGGTCCGCGGCCTGCTCGGGCCGCGCGACGGCGCCCTCCCGGGACCTGCGCAGCTGCGGCGCCAGGGCGCGCTGCCGCACCCGCCGGGGGAGGCGGCCGGTGGCCTCGCTGTCCTCGGCCTCGGCGTCCTCGAGATCCCCGTCGCGGGTCTCGGCCCGGCGGCGCTCGCCGTTCTCCCCGCCCGCGGGCGCGTCCGGCGGCGCGGACGCCGGATGGGCGGGCGGCGGCTGGCCGTGCGGTGCCGCCGGCAGCGCCGGGCGGGCCGGGCGGCCGAGGCGGAGCCCGCCGCCCGCCGCCGCGCCGGCGCCCTGCGGCAGGAGCTCCCCGGCGCCGTCGGTGAGCCGCCACTCCTCGTCCACGACCACCAGCGTGTGCGGGATGAGCACGACGGCCGTCGTTCCCCCGTACACCGACGGCTGCAGCGACACCCTGATGCGGTGCCGCGCCGCCAGCCGCGCGACGACGAACAGGCCGAGCCGCTCGGTGTCGGCCAGGTCGAACTCGACCGAGCTGGCGAGCCGCCGGTTCAGCTCCTCGCGCTCCTCGGCGGCCAGGCCGATGCCGCGGTCGACGACCTCGACCGCGAGCCCGTTGGCGACGCTCTCGACCTTGACCGTGACCTCGGTGGTCGGCGGGGAGAACGAGGCGGCGTTCTCGATCAGCTCGGCGAGCAGGTGGATGACGTCGGCGACGACGCCGCCGGTGACGGCCGCCGAGGAGGCGCCGGTCACCTCGACGCGGGTGTAGTCCTCGACCTCGGCGATCGCGGCGCGGACGACGTCCTCGGCGGCGACGGGATGGTCCCAGGCCCGCACGGTCGGCGACCCCGCCAGGATGACCAGGCCCTCGGCGTGCCGCCGCATGCGGGTGGTCAGGTGGTCGAGGCGGAACAGGTCGTCGAGCTCCTCGGGGCTGGCCGCGCGGCGCTCCATCTGGTCCAGCAGCCGCAGCTGCCGGTGCAGCAGCGACTGGCTCCGCCACGACAGGTTGATGAAGACGCGGTTGATGCTCGCACGCAGGTCGGCCTCGCCGATCGCGGTGCTGATGGCCGTGCGCTGGACGGTGTCGAGCGCCTCGCCCACCAGGGCGACCTCGCGGGTCTGCCCGGTCTCCGGCCGGGGCGTCTCGGCCTCCAGGTCCACGTGCTCGCCGCGCCGCAGCCGCGCGACGACGCGGGGCAGCCGGTCGTTGGCCAGCTCCTGCGCCGACCGCTGCAGCCGCCTGAGCTCGTGGGCGAGGCGCCGGGCGAACAGGAGCGACAGCGCGATGGACGCGATGACGGTGAGCAGCCCCACGCCGCCGGTGAGGTAGACCCGCAGCCAGATCCGCCGGTCGGCGGGCTCGACGTCGTCCTGCCGGATCACCTCGCTGGCCTTGAGGACCGTGCCGAGCCAGATCTGCCCGGCCTCCGTGGTCGTCGCCTTCCAGCGCTGCGGATCCGGAGCGTGCCCCTGCCGCACGACGGACCGCTCCAGCGCCGCGTACTCGTTGTAGGACGGGGCGTCCACCAGGGCGCGGGCGGTCTGCGAGGCGCGGCCGCTGAGCTGGATGCTGCCCAGCTGGAACAGGTTCGTGCGGCCGCCCGCCCAGTCGGCGAACGCGGCGCGCTCGTCGGACTTCAGCCGGCCGCGCAGGCTGGAGAGCAGGAGGTCCTCGCGGAGCAGGAAGTCGTGCGACCAGAACAGGTACAGGACGCCCTTGTTCTGCGCGAAGACGGTGACGTCCTCCAGCGTCGCCAGCGTGCTGAGCAGCCGCGCCGTGTTGTCGAGGACGCCGCTGTAGGCGTTGATCGCGTCCAGCACGGAGATGTTCCGCGCGCTGACCCGCGAGCGGACGTCGGCCAGGCGGTCGAACTGGGCGGTGGTGCTCCGCATCCGCTGCAGCGCGTCGGCGTCCATGTTGGCGGTCGCCTCGGGGGACAGCGCCGCGGCGCGGAAGGCGGCCGTGACCTGGTCCGTCTTGGCGCTCGTCGCCAGGAACTTCTGCGCGGCCGCGGCGGAATCCGCCGCCAGCATCGCCACCGCGGCGGCGCGTTCCGCCTGCACCGCCTGCATTGCGTACCTGGACGGATCGCCGACGCGGTCGTAGTCCGCCGCGTACCGGTTCTGCCGCACCGCCTCGCTGATGGCGGGAACGGCCGAGAACGCCCAGAGGACCAGGAGCGACACGAGCGGGATCGCCAGCAGCGGCATGATCCGCCGTCCGATCGGACGGGTGCGCGGCCGCCTGCGAGATTCCTGTGCCTGCTCGGTTCCTGCCACCTAGACGCTCCCCGTCGGTCCCCACCACGGCCAAAGTCTGGGCAGCATACTTAGGTCCCTTACTCCGGGGCCAGAGGCACCTACCCCTTTCTCTCCGGGCGTTTCGCCGCCTCGCGCGGGGAGATCGGGACTCCCGTTCGCTTCGCCGCGCGGACCGGAGGCGGCCATTTCGCCGAACTGCCGCGCCGCCGATGATCTGCGGGGCCGCCATTCGCCGCGGTTCAGGTGATCAAGCAGGTCAACAAGTCATTCGGCCGGACGGCGGCGTCGTCGGCGGAACTTATCGATCTTGGTAAAGGGCGGAAGAGGCGCGGTCAATGGGGCGGCGCCGCACAGTCGTGCGTCTTGTGGCCAGAAAAGGCTTATGTCAGGATTCGGATCCTCGTCCCCCAAGATCGGAGACAGGGTCATGCGCAAAGCCGCGCTGGCGGCACTCCTGGGCCTTTCCCTCGCCACCACCACCGTGGCGGCGGTACCGGCCCAGGCGAAGCCGACGCCATCCCAGTTGGCCAAGCTCGTCAAGCTGAAGAACGTCCGCCATCACCAGCAGAACCTGCAGAAGATCGCGGACGCCAACGGCGGCAACCGGGCCGCGGGGCTGCCGGGCAGCGAGATCACCGTCAAGTACATCGCGAATCAGCTCGAAAGGGCCGGTTACAAGCCGACGGTGCAGGAGTTCACGTTCGACTTCTGGCAGGAGCTGTCGGAACCGGTCTTCGAGCAGACCGCCCCCGAGCAGAACACGTTCGAGCCGGGCGGCGACTTCGCGACGATGCAGTACTCGGGCTCCGGCGACGTCACCGCCGCCGCCACCCCGGTGGACACCGGGATCACCGGGCTCGGCAGCGGGTGCGAGGCCGAGGACTTCGCGGGCTTCCCGGCGGGGAACATCGCGCTGATCCAGCGCGGCGGCTGCACCTTCGCCCTCAAGACCGACCACGCCATCGCGGCCGGCGCCGCCGCCGTCGCGATCTACCAGCTCCCCGACCAGCCCGGCCCGGTCGCGGGCACGCTGGCCGCGCCGTACGGCATCCCGGTCATCGGCCCCACCAACGCCGTCGGGACCTCCCTCGTCCAGCAGGCGCAGGAGGGCGGTGTGACGCTGCGCATCAAGACCGACACCTTCACCGAGGAGCGCCAGGCGTCCAACGTCGTCGCCGACACCCGCCGCGGCAAGGACGACAACGTGGTCGTGCTCGGCGCGCACCTCGACAGCGTCGCCGAAGGGCCCGGCATCAACGACAACGGCTCGGGCACCGCGGCGCTGCTGGAGATGGCCAAGCAGATCCACAAGCTCGGGCCCAAGGTCCGCAACACCGTGCGGTTCGCGTTCTGGGGCGCCGAGGAGGAGGGCCTGATCGGCTCCCAGCACTACGTCGACAGCCTGTCGGAGGAGGAGCGGGAGAACATCGCGCTCAACCTCAACTTCGACATGATCGGCTCGCCGAACTTCGTGCGGTTCGTCTACGACGGCGACAACAGCGAGGGCCAGAACCCGGTCGAGTCGCCCGCGGGCTCCGGCGCGATCGAGAAGGCGTTCACCGACCACTTCGCCTCGCAGGGGCTCGCCAGCGCCCCGACGCCGTTCAACGGGCGGTCGGACTACAACGCCTTCATCAACGTCGGCATCCCGGCCGGCGGCCTGTTCACCGGCGCCGAGGGCATCAAGACGCCCGAGCAGGCGGCGACGTACGGCGGCACGGCGGGAGTGGCGTACGACCCGTGCTACCACGCGGAATGCGACCGCCTCGACAACGTGAACCTCGAGGGCTTCGACCAGATGATCGACGCCGCGGCGGCGGTCACCCAGAAGTTCGCGCACAGCACGCTGACCGTGAACGGCAACGAGCTCGCCCGGAAGCGGGTCCAGGTCAGGAAGCAGACGGTCCCCGACGTGATCGGGCACCACGTGACAAGGTGACCGGCTGAGCGGTACACCCGAGGGACGCGCCCCGCCGCGGGGCGCGTCCCTCGTCCTTTCCCGCCGGGGTTCGTGCGGTGGCGGGGCCGGTGG
>NZ_SMKB01000218.1:0-11729 GCF_004348575.1 Actinomadura sp. 7K534 | reverse complement strand
ACGTCGGACGGGGCGGCGGGTGAGTCGGGGACGGTGTCGAGGGCGGCCTTCCAGGCGCGGGCGGCGGTGAGGTCGGCGCGGATGACGCGGAGGCGTTCCTCGGCCTCGGTGAGGGCGGCTTGCAGGCGTTCCTTGGCGGGGACGGTCTGCCGGGTGGCGTGGTGGGCCGCCGTCCAGGCTTCGTCCCAGCGCGGTGTGCGCTCCTGCCATGCCTCGTCGCCGTCGGTGGCGATCATGAGGTTGGCGAGGTCGGGGTGGACGGAGCGGACGCGGTCGAGGAGTTCCGTGCAGCGGATCTGGCGGGAGCGTTCGTGGCGGGCCTCGGCCAGGGCGCCCAGGGCGCGGCCGTAGGCGGCGGCGTCGCGGGCGTCGATGGCGTCCAGGGCCGCCTGGAGTTCGGGGGGATCGTCGTCGTCCACGGGGCCGATGGAGTCGCGGAGGGCGTCGAGGTCGGCGGCGGCGCGGCTGACGCCCAGGCCCTCCAGGGCGTTGCGGAGGGCGGTGACGTAGCTGTGCCACTGGTGGGGGTGGCCAAGGGGGATGTTGAGGCCGGAGCGGCCGAGGAGGTCGCGGGTCTCCTGCACGGCCGTCATCGCGTCCCGGATGCGGGCGAGGCGGGCGTGGGCGCGGACGAAGCGGGCGACGCGTTCGGCGGGCGGGAGGTCGGCCGGGAAGGAGATGCCGGCGGCCTCCCACACGTACTGCAGCTCGCGGCAGGTGATCCGCACCATGAGTGCGGTGTGGACGAGGTCGAGCAGTTCGGGAGTGGTGGGCGCGGCGCCGTCGACCTTCACGGTGGTGAGGAGGGGCTCGGCCTGGCGTTGCGCGGACGAGCGCAGCGGTCCCCGTTTGAGGGTGCCGCCGCCGCCGAGGTGGGCGCGCAGGTCGAGGGCGGACGCGGCGAGCCCGCGCAGGTCCGCGCCCTCGGGGAGGTCGATCTCGTGGCCGTTGAGCTCGGTCAGGGCGCCCTCCGCCCACTGGGCGCGGGCGGTCATCTCGTGGACGCGCGCCCAGATGAGGGGGCGGCGGTCCGCGAGGGCGTCGCCGAACGCCTGGGCGGCGAGGTCGGCGGGGTTCCAACCGCCCGGGTCGCCGTCGAGGCCGAGGTCGCGGAGCGCGGCGGCGACGGTGGAGGCGTGGCCGTCGAGGCGGGCGAGGAAGGTGACGTCGGTCTCGCGCAGGCGGCGGGACAGGTCGGTCTTCGACCGTTCGGCGCGTTCGGCCGCCGCGGCCTCCGCCTCGACCAGGGTGCGGACGTAGGCGGCGCTGGGCAGCGCGCCGGGATCGACGTCGCGCTGCTCGGTACGGGCCTTGCGCGCGGCGGTCTCCTCCGCGAGGAGGACGACGAGTTCCGCGGCCTCCGACCGGGAGATCGGCGGGTCCGGCGGCATCCCGGCGCGGACCGGCATCCACGCCAGGCCGGGCGCCTCGGCGCGGAGCCGTTCGCGCGGGTCGGCGGGCTCGTCGGCGCCGCCGAGGCGCTCGCGGATCTCGGTGACCTGCGCGGCGGCGGCCTCCTCCCGTTCGGCCAGCGCGTCCAGGTCCGGCGGGGCGCTGCGCGCGAGGATCGCCTCCGCCGCGCGGCCGGCCACGGCGGGGTCGGCGACCGTGAGGTCCGCGAGGCCGGGCGGCAGCGCCGCGTGCAGGGCGCCCGACGCGGTGGCGCCGCTGGTGGCGACGAGCACGCGGTGGCCGCGGGTGAGGAGCCCGGCGAGCAGGTCGGGGACGGTGCCCGCCTCGCGCTCGGGCACGTGCATGACGTGCGGTCTCCTGGACGGCGACACGAGCCGCGCGATCCCCTCCGGAACGCCGCCGGGCACCCGGTCGAGGAGGGCGGCGTGGTAGTCGGCGGCGGCGCGGCGGCCCGGCGGGCGGACGACCAGCGCGGGCGCGAGGCGCAGCCGCGGGACGGGCGACGGAGCCGCCGCGTCCGGGTCCCAGTCGTCGCTGTAGTCGGCGGGGGCGGTGAGCGCGGCGGAGCACCATTCGCGCAGGACGTCCCCCACCGAGGTGTTCAGCCCGAAGCCCCGCCCGGCGCGCACCGCGTCCGGCGGGCCGGGGGCGGGCCGGTAGCCGGGGTGGCCGGACAGCAGGTCCCGGTCCCGCAGCCTCGTGCGCCCGGCGAGGACCACGTCGATCCGGTCGGTGCGGTCGTCCACGACGATCCGCACGGGCGTGTTCAGCAGGTGGTCGTGGACGGCGGGCCGCCAGGCGAGCAGGCCCGTGGCGAGCACGACGTCCTCCCCCGCGAGGCCGCGGAGGATCCGGTACCAGTTGCGGAGGGCGAGCCAGCCGTCGAACTCGTCGAGCACGACCGGCGGGGTCAGCGGGATGACCGGCACGCTGAACAGGACGTCGCCGGGCCCCGCGTCCGTCTCCACGTAGACGTCGCCGGGCAGCTCCGCCAGCCAGTGGACCCGGTCGTGCCCGGACAGGTCGCGGGACGGGCGGCGGCGGCCCCGCGCCAGGTCGCGCAGGAACCTCAGCAGCCGCGCCGCGTGCTCGGACTCGCGCGCGTCCACGGCCCCGGGCTGGTCCCGGGGGGCGCGGGGGACGCGGGGGGTCGTGCCCGGAAACCGGCCGTGACCCGGGCCCTCCTCAGGCACCGCGGCTCCTTCCCTTCCCACGGGGGAACGGATCTCTCACCCCGGCCGTCCCGGGCGGCGGAGCCCCGGTGCCCGGCCGGTGCGAGGTCCGATGGTGGTGCCACGATCTAACACCCCCGGGCGGGCCCGGCCAAGCGCTATCAATGATCTTGCGGTGCCGGAGGCGGCTCAGCGGCTGCCCGCCATGTGCCGGTCCTCGTTCGGCATCATCACCCAGAGCACGAGGTAGACGACGAACTGCGGGCCGGGCAGGAGGCAGGACAGGACGAACAGCAGCCGGACGGTCCCGGCCGACATGCCGAACCGGCGGCCGAGGCCGGCGCAGACGCCGGCGATCATCCGGTTGTTGCGCGGGCGAACTAGACCGTTCATGGCTTCTTCTCTCCCCATTCAGCCGTGCGACGAACGTGGCCGCGGATTTTCGCTTCCACGTTCTCCACGCTACGAACCGGACAGGGTCGCCACATCAACCGCGGGGACTGTTCCCGCGCCATCCTCCGGGATTAGGGGATCACCCCTAAGGGGACCTCGGTTCCGGCCGATACTCGGCCGCGCGGGTCAGGCGGCGTTGTGCTCGGCGACGAGTTCGGGGAGGCCGGCGAGGTCGTCCAGGACGAACAGGCAGTTGCCCAGCGCTTCGTCGTCCTCCTGGATGTGGCCCCAGGGACCGCGCCGCAGGAACGCCGTCCGCATCCCGAACGCGAGCGCCGGCCGGACGTCGTTGTCGATTCGGTCGCCCACGTAGAGGACGCGGTCGGGCAGCACGTCGGCGAGCTGGGCGCAGCGCTCGAAGAACTCCCGCGCCGGTTTCTGGATCCCCCACACGTCCGAGATGCCGACGACGTCCGCGTCCAGGCCGAGCGCCGCCATCTGCTCGGCGGCCTCGACCGGCTGGTTGCCGGCGATCCCGACGTAGAGGCCCTGGTCGCGCAGGCCGGACAGGCAGGCGCGCGCGTCCGGGTACAGGTCGGCGGGCCCGAACCCGTTGGGGACGCCCGCCTCGGCGCGCCTGCGCTGCTCCGCCGCGAGGTCGAACCCGGGCCGGAAGTATTCGAGCAGGTCCATGTGGGTGCCGCCCGTGGCGAGCACCGCGCCGAGCTTGGCGAGGAACGTGTGGCGCGGGACGCCGAGCCAGTCGGCCCACCGCCCGTAGATCTCCCCCTCGTTGATCAGCGTCTCGCCGATGTCGAAGAACACCGCCTGGACGGGCGGGGGGGCCGGGAGGTCGCTGGTCACGGGCGCGCCAGGTCGACGGAGGTCCCGGGCTCCAGACGGGTGAACTCCTTGCCGAGCTCCTCCCCGGCCTTGCCGACGTGCGTCTTCATCACCTGGAGGCCGATGTCGTTCAGCAGGCCGTCGTGGATGACGAACGCCCGCTCGGGCCGGACCTCGCGCGTGTAGGAGTACAGCTCCGGGATCTTCATCCAGGGCGCGTTGCCGGGCAGGCACAGGGTCGGGACGGGCTCCGACGGCACGGTCAGCGCGTCTCCGGGGTGGAAGACCTCGCCGTCGATGAGGAACCCGGTGTTCGGGATGGGCGGGACGTCCGGGTGGAGGATCTCGTGGTCCTCGCCGTAGACGTGCACGTCGAAGCCCGCGACGGTGACGGCGTCGCCGTGGCCGACCTGGTGGACGCGGCCGCCGAGGTCGGCGAGGTTCTCGGCGACGACGCGGGACGTCCACACCTTCAGCGCGGGCCGCTCGGCCATGGCGGCGCGCAGGGCGTCGGCGTCGAAGTGGTCGAAGTGCTCGTGGGTGATCAGGACGGCGTCGGCGGTGGCGAGGGCGGCGGCCGCCTCGCTGAACGCGCCGGGATCGATGACGATGCTGCGGTCGTCCTTGCTGATCTGTACGCAGGCGTGTCCGAGCTTGGTGAGGCGCATCCGGCGATTTTTCCACGGCCGGCCACCCGGGCCATTGACCACCCCCGCTCCCGTTGATAGAACACGTTCTAATTCCGGGGCCGTGACCGGCGCAAGGAGGCGGCGATGCCCGTTCCCGACCAACGCGACTCCGAGGTCACCAGGCGCAGCCTGGCGGACTGGCTGGAGCGGCGGCTTCCCGGAGCCCGCATCCCCCGCGTGGAGACCCCGCAGACCAGCGGCTTCTCCAACGAGACCCTGATGTTCGACGCCGAATGGACCGGCGATGACGGCGTCCCGCACAGCGAGCGGTTCGTCGCGCGGGTCGCGCCGGTGAAGTACCAGGTGTTCCCCGAGCCGCGGTTCGAGGAGCAGTACCGGCTGATGCGGGTCCTGGACGAGCGCACCGCCATCCCCGTGCCGCCGATCCGCTGGTACGAGCCGTCCGCGGACGTGCTGGGCGCCGCGTTCTTCGTGATGGGACGGATCGACGGCCGCGTCCCGACCGACATGCCGCCGTACCACATGGACGGCTGGGTGACCGAGGCCCCGCCGGAAGAGCGCGCCGCGATGTGGTGGTCCACGCTGGAGATCCTCGCGGACCTGCACAGGCTCGACGCGCGGGAGCTGGGCCTCGGCTTCCTCGACCAGCCGGAGTGGGGCGCGCCCGGCCTCGACCAGCGGCTCAACTACTACGAGCACTTCCTGCACTGGGCCTACAAGGGGCCGCAGGAGACGGCGCTCAAGGCCCTCGACTGGTTGAAGGCCAACCGCCCCGACGAATGCGACGAGCCCGCCGTGCTGTGGGGCGACGCCCGGATCGGCAACGTGATCTTCCAGGAGGGCGTCCCGGCGGCCGTCCTCGACTGGGAGACCGCGACGCTCGGCGCGCCCGAGGAGGACCTCGCCTGGTTCATGTTCCTCGACCGCCACCACTGCGAGGGCGTGGGCGCGCCCAGGCTGGACGGCTTCCCGTCCTACGCCGAGACGGTCGCCCGCTACGAGGAGCTGCTCGGGCGCCCGATGCGGCACATGGCCTACTACGAGATCCTGTCCGGCTTCAAGTTCTCGGTGGTCATGGCCCGGATCGGGCAGGCGATGATCGACTTCGGCTGGATCGACGAAACCTCCGACTTCCCCTACAACAACAACTGCTCGCAGCTGCTCGCGCGCATCCTTGGAGAGACCACGTGACGCTCTCACCGCTCGACGACTACCCGATCCACCAGGCGCCCGAGGTGATGCGGCACGTCACGACGTCCGACCGCAACTTCTACGACCGGTACTACTTCAACGCCCACCCCTGCTCCGACGAGCTGATGCTGATCATCGGGATCGGGCAGTACCCGAACCTCGGGGTCATGGACGCGTTCGCGGTCGTGCGGCACGGGCCGGTGCACAAGGTCGTCCGGGCCTCGCGCGAGCTGGGCGCCGACCGCATGGACACCACGGTCGGGCCGTTCCGCGTGGAGGTGATCGAGGGGCTGAAGCGGCTCAGGGTCGTCCTGGACGAGAACGAGCACGGCCTGGCGTTCGACATGACCTGGGAGGGGGCGATCCCCGCCACGCTGGAGCCCCCGCACTACCTGCGCTGGCAGGAACGGGTCATGTTCGACTCGCGGCGGCTCGCGCAGACCGGCCGCTGGACCGGCACCATCACCATCGACGGCGAGACCGTCGAGGCCACGCCCGACCACTGGTGGGGCTCCCGGGACCGCTCCTGGGGCATCCGCCCGGTGGGCGAGCCAGAGCCGCCCGGGATCCAGATCAACAACGCGGGCACGTTCTACTGGCTGTACACGCCGATGCAGTTCGAGGACCACTCGATCCTCTGCATCGTCCAGGAGGACGAGAAGGGGCGCCGGGTCCTGGAGGAGGCCACGCGGGTCTGGCCGGACCGCGAGACCGAGTACCTGGGCCGTCCCGAATACCTCCCGGTCTACGCCGAGGGCACCCGCGACGTCGTCAGCGCCACGCTCCGGTTCGCGCCGCCCGGCGCGGCGGCGTTCGAGGTCCGCGCGACGCCGATCCTGCCCGTCCACCTGATGGTCGGCACCGGGTACGGGCTGGAGCCCGACTGGAAGCACGGCATGTACCAGGGCCCGGACATCAAGGTCCAGGGCGTTGCCTACGACACGCGGAAGCCCGACGACGCCGCCCGCATGTGGGGCCTCGTCGACGCGGTCGGGCGGTACGAGTACCTGGACGGAGCGCAGCCGACGGGGGTCACGACGGGTTACGGCCTCTACGAGTACTGGGCCCTCGGCCCCCACCCCTCGTTCCCCGCATGATTCTGAAAGGCCGGATGATTCTGAAAGACTGGGCGACCGTGACGACCCCGCCTTCGCCCGACCCCCCGGACGCGGGACGGCCGTCCCGGGAAGAACTGGACCGGCTGGTGCGCGACCGCATTGCGAACTGGCGTGAGCAGCCGCGCGGGCTTGCCTGCGCGGTCATCGCCGCCTTCATGATCCTCACTACCGCCGCGTTCGTGTTCGCGGTGGTGGCAGTGGTGGGCGCTATGGGCTGATGTCCGCGAATGCCGCGGAGCCGCCGCACCGACCGGGGTCGGCACGACGGCTCCGCGGGCACTGCACAGGTCTAGGTGGGGATCCCTCCGGACCCCTCCGCGATGGTGAACGCCACGTCGCCCTGAGGGTCGACCTGGGCGTCCAGGGTCTTGTCGTCCAGCATCTCCGCGACGCTCGGCTCCAGGTACACCTTCGCGCCCTCCTCCTCGACGACCTGGTCGCCCGCTTCGGGGGCCGGGGCCACCGAGAGCCGGAGGGCGTCCGAGCCGTCGAGCCCGGACTCGATGCGGATACCCGTCTCCGGCGGAAGCTCCGGGTTGGCGGTCACGGTACGGATGACCTGGACGGCACCGCTGGTCAGCGTGAGCACGATCAGCTCCTCACGTCTCTGTCTCTCTCGCTTCGGATCTGCCCCACCCTCCCCGATCCGGACGGCCGTAAACATCGGGACGTGACCGCGCGATCTCGCTCGGCGAGCACCCGCCGGACGCCGGCCGGTGCCGGGCCGGGCGTCAGCCGGCACTCGGAGCGAGCGCCCGCACCGCCTCCTGCGGGGAGAGACCGCCGCCCGGGACCACGGCGAGGATGGGCGTGGTGAGGCCGCTGTCCACGTACTCGCGGACGCGGGCGCGGCACTGATCGGGCGTGCCGTGCACGATCAGGTCGTCGACGACCTCGTCGGGGATGACCTCCAGCGCCTTCTTGCGGTCGCCGGCGGCCCACGCCTCGTTCATCGGGCGCAGCGCCTCGCCGCGTCCGAGCCACTCGTGGAACGCCCGGTAGACGGGGACCGTCATGTACGCGGCGATCATCCAGCGGCCGATGGCGCGGGCCTCCTCGGCGTCGCCGGTCGGGCAGACGAACAGCCGCGCGACCAGCTCGGTCTCGTCGCCGACCACGCCGCGCACCGTCCGGACGTCCTTCGGCGCGAGCCAGTTGGTGATCGCGCCGTCGGCCTCGCGGGCGGCGAGCCGCAGCATGCCGGGACGCAGCGCCGCCAGCACGATCGGCGGCGGCGTCGCGGGCGCGTTGTCCAGCTTGAAGCCGTTGACGGCGAAGGTCTCGTACTCCTCCTTGACCTTCTCGCCGGCGAGGGCCTTGCGGAGGAAGCGCAGCGTGTCACGGGTGCGCTTGTAGGGCTCCTCGAACGGGATGCCGTTCCAGCGCTGCACGATCGTGTCGGACGAGGTGCCGATGCCCAGCACGAACCGCCCGGGCGCGAGCCCGGCGAGCGTCGCGGCCTGCTGCGCCAGCAGCGCCGGGCCGCGCGTGTAGACCGGCACGATCGCCGGGCCGAGGCGCAGCTCGGGCGCCCACTGCGAGGCGAGCGCGAGCGGGGTGAACGCGTCGGTGCCGTTGGTCTCGGCGGACCAGGCGTCGGTGTAGCCGAGCCCCGGGAGCTCCGCGACGATCTCGCGCAGCTCGCCGAGCGGGAGCCCGGTCATCGGAATCGTCAGTCCCCAGCGTGACATTCTCGTCTCCTCAGGCGAGCGAGGCGCGGATGGTGGCGCCGCCGTCCACGACCATGGTCTGCCCGGTCATCCAGGACGACGTGTCGCCGGCCAGGAACACCGCCGCGTTCGCGATGTCCTCGGTCTCGCCGAGGCGGCCGAGCGGCGTGTGCTTGCTGATCTCCGCCTCGTGGGGCTCCCACAGGGCCCGCGCGAGGTGCGTCTTCACCAGGCCCGGCGCGATGCAGTTGACCCGGACCTTCGGCGCCAGCTCCATCGCGAACTGGCGGGTCAGGTGGATCACGGCGGCCTTGGTGGCGTTGTAGTACCCGATGCCGTGCTCGGTGATCATCCCGCCGACGGACGCGATGTTGACGACGGCGCCGCCGCGCTCGGCCAGCGACGCCTTCAGCGCGAGCTGGGTCCACTGGACGACCGCGAACTGGTTGACCTCGACGGTCTTGGCGGCGGCGGCCGGCTCGATGTCGGCCATCGGGCCGTAGTAGGGGTTGGTCCCGGCGTTGTTGACCAGGATGTCCAGGCCGCCGAACTCGGCGACGGCGGCGTCCACGCAGGCGGCGGCCTCCTCGGCGCGGCCCACGTGCGCGGCCTTGGCGAGCACTCGCGCGGCCGGGTGCGCGGCAGTGATCTCCTTGGCGACCTCGTCCAGCGCCTCCTGCTTGCGCGAGGAGATCACCACGTTGGCGCCCTCGGCGGCGAAGGCGGTGGCGATCGCCTTCCCGATCCCGCGGGAGGCCCCGGTGACCAGGGCCGTCTTCCCTTCGAGTCCCGTCCGCATCCGCACTCTCCCTACCTTCTCGCACCCTGTGGGCAGCCGAGCAGAATCCGACTCGGCTCACTGTACAACAAGTGACTGACGAGTCAGTTACCTGGGGGCGGGCCGCCCGTCCCGCTCACCGGACAGGGCCCTTTCTAACGATCGTTTGCTTGTTACGCTGCGCCGGTACCGGATGAGGGAGGAGCCGCGTGACCACGACCAAGGAACGTCGTCCGGCCGCCGAAGGGTGGTTCACCACCGAGGACGGCGGCGTACGGCTGCTGGGCACCCGCTGCGCGTCCTGCGGAACGCCGTACTTCCCGCGCAACGAGCTCGCCTGCCGCAACCCCCGCTGCACGGGCCCGAAGGACGGCTCCGAGCTCGAGCCCTACGCGCTCTCCTCCCGCGGCCGCGTCTGGTCCTACGCCGACTCCCGCTACAAGCCGCCGCCCCCGTACGTCTCGCCCGACCCGTTCGTGCCCTACACCGTCGCGGCGGTCGAGCTGGAGGCCGAGCGCATGGTCGTCCTCGGCCAGGTCGCCCCCGGCCACACCGTCGACGACCTCGCCGTCGGCATGGAGGTCGAGCTGACCGAAGGCACCCTCTACGAGGACGACGAAGCCGAGTACACCGTCTGGATGTGGAGGCCCGTCCAGTGAGCAGCGTCGGCCGACAGAGCAGCGCGCGGCCGCACGGCCGCTGGACTGAGGAGCGCGCGCAGCGACGAAGGAGCGAGCACGTGACGAGGGAAGCGGCCGTGCGAAGCGGCCGCGCGCGGCGAGCGGAGCGAGCCAAATGAGCACAGAGATCGCTGTGCTGGGTGCGGGAATGCACCCGTGGGGCAAGTGGGGGCGGAACTTCGTCGAGTACGGGCTGGCGGCCGCGCGGGCGGCGCTGGCCGATGCCGGGCTCGCGTGGACGGACGTTCAGTACGTGGCGGGCGCGGACACCATCCGCAACGGGTACCCGGGGTTCATCGCCGGGGCGACGTTCGCGCAGGCGCTCGGCTGGTCGGGCGCGCGGGTGTCCAGCTCGTACGCCGCCTGCGCCTCCGGGGCGCAGGCCATCGACAACGCACGCGCGCGGATCCTCGCGGGCCTGTGCGATGTCGCGCTGGTCGTGGGCGCCGACGCCGCGCCGAAGGGCTTCTTCAAGCCCGTCGGCGGCGACCGTCCGGACGACCCGGACTGGCTGCGGTTCCGGCTGCTCGGCGCCACGAACCCGATCTACTTCGCGCTGTACGCGCGCCGCCGGATGGCCGTGCACGGCGCGACGCTGGACGACTTCGCCGCGGTGAAGGTGAAGAACGCGCGGCACGGGCTGGCGAACCCGAACGCCCGGTACCGCAAGGAGGTGACGCTGGAGGACGTCCGCGAGTCCGCCGTCGTCGCCGACCCGCTGCGGCTGCTGGACATCTGCGCCACCAGCGACGGCGGCGCGGCGCTGGTGCTGACCTCGATGGGCTTCGCGCGGCGGCACGGCATCGCCGACCCCGTGCGCATCCCGGGGCTGTCCACGGTGACGCCGACGTTCCCCAAGACGGTGCTCGACCTGCCCGACTTCGCGACCGACTCGGCGATGACGGCCGATGAGCCGGAGCGGCCGTTCCGGTCCGCGATCGCGCACGCCGCCTACGAGGAGGCGGGGATCGGGCCGGAGGACCTGTCGCTCGCCGAGGTCTACGACCTGTCCACGGCCCTCGAACTGGACTGGTACGAGGACATCGGCCTGTGCGAGGTGGGCGGCGCCGAGGAACTGCTCCGGTCCGGCGCCACCGCGCTCGGGGGGCGCGTCCCCGTCAACCCGAGCGGCGGCCTCGCGAGCTTCGGCGAGGCGATCCCGGCGCAGGCCATCGCGCAGGTCTGCGAGCTGACGTGGCAGCTCCGCGGCCAGGCCGAGGGACGCCAGGTCGAGGACGCCCGCGCGGGCATCGCGGTGAACCAGGGCCTGTTCGGCCACGGCTCGGCGGTCATCGCCGTCCGCTAGCCGCTACGCGACCGTGAACCCGTCGCAGCCGATGTAGAAGGCGTCCCCGTTGGGGTGGACGTGCAGCCAGACGACGGTCCACACGCCCGAGGACAGGGGCCCTGAGGACCCCTCGAAGTCGTCCGGGAAGGTGAGGTCCAGCCCGGTGTCCCCCGGATACAGGCGGGGCTTGCTGTTGACCCATCCGGGCCCGGCGCTGCCGTGCGGCCCCGGCGGGCGGATCTGGGCGGACACGTAGTAGCGGGACGGCGTCTCGTACTTGAAGCGCATGCCGAACTCGACGGCGGCGCCGCTGTACGGCTGCCGCGGCGCCGAGACCTGCAGCTGGCCGGACAGCGCGTCGTCCTCGGGGCTGACCGCGGGCAGGCAGGTGAGGTCGTCCGGGGAGAACTCCACTTCGCGGAAGTCAGCGGTGGGCTGCTTCACGAGGATGTCGTCCGGCGGGCGGCCGTCGGGGCCGGGAGTCCGCGTGGACGCGTCCACCGGGGCCGTGGCGCCGCCGCCCGCCCCCGCCC
>NZ_SMKB01000217.1:0-11758 GCF_004348575.1 Actinomadura sp. 7K534 | reverse complement strand
GCGAGTTGGCGACCTTCCCCGAGCCCACGCACGGCCTTCCCCTAGACCCACGGCGCACCTCCACGACTCACAGCCTTGAGACGTGGTCCGGCTCCATCTCGGCGAGCACCCTATGGAGCACCACCCGGTCCGGGTCGGTGTGGTTCATCCCCTCCCGGGCTTGCGCGAGCGGGTCGAGCAGCATCTCGGTCCTGTGAGGCGCCAGCGGCAGATACGCGCCCGTCGCCCAGAGGCGCTGCCTGTCGATCAGGTCGTCCCGGACCCCTCCGACCTCATCGCCCTCATGAGGTCGCCGCTGGAGACCGGCGCCCCCGAAGCACATCGAGGACGCCCGCCGTCGCGGCGCTGTCCCGGGCGGGCGGCCGCAAGGACCTCAGCCACCGGTCCCTCATGTCCAGCCGCCGACCCGCCTCAGCCAGGAACACGCATGCAGGCCCAACCTGATACCCCGGCGACAGCCACATGCGCTATGAGTTCAGCAGAGTCGCCCGGCCGCCACCGGACCGGATTACGCATCGACCAGACAATGTTGCTGAGATTCTCTCCATAACCGACATCATCGTATACATCCTTCGGTCATGTGGACACCCTCTCCAAAAGGTCGGGCAAGTGACACTTCAGGAGGTCGCGGAGCATTGAGCCGAATCCCGGTGGTCCATCAACATCAAAACGGACAAACATCAACAATCTTCCCAACTAGCAATTCGGCATGCAGTCAGCAAGACGACGGAAATACTAGACATGGACCTGACTTTACGTCACCATAGTCAGGCAAGATCTCCGCCGACAACCCACCAAAACGGAAGACATTCAGCATGCCCAAATCACGCGTGGAGTACGGAAGTAGCCCATGGCGCCGGAGCACGACCTGCAAGAAGGAGCCAGACTGCACGGGCGAGACGAACTGCGTGGAAGTCGCCAACTTCTACGGGATCATCGCGATACGGGATTCCAAAAAACCTGACACGGTACTCTATGTCCCTCGCCGGTTTTTCGGGAAAGCCATAAAACCTTTCATACCCCGATAGCACCTTGAAGCGCCATGTCAGCGCCTTGCTGCCACTCAGCAGCGCATCCACTCCTCCGCCATCCTAGAAATGTGGTTAAGTGACTCATCCGCTGTGAGCGACGCCGCCTTCACCGCTTCCCAGCACCTCCGGTACATGTACGTGATGCCGTCATCCTGCAGTTCACCCATGGTCGAGAGATTGTCGACGTATACGACGTCCGGAAAGCTCACATCATAGGCCGGCTCAAACTCAAGGAGCGTGAAGGTCTCCGAGAACACCGGCTCTCTGTGCACCTTCAACGGCAGAACGTAGATCTGAACGTGAGGCAGCGTAGCCAGATCGAGCAGACTGAGCATCTGTTGACGCATGACATCTGGATCGCCCATCACCCTTAACAGGACGGACTCGTCGATGACGGCGGAAAGGGCGAGCGGATTCTCTCGGCGCAGCAGTTCCTGCCGGCGCATACGCAACTCCAACCGGCGCACGACCTCGCGCGGGGTGGAAACGGCGATGGCACGGCCGCTCGTCAGCACGCGGTGGGCGTACTCCTCGCACTGGAGCAGGCCCGGAATGGCATAGGTCGTAAAGGTCAACGCAGTACGCGCCTCATCTTCCAAGGCGATGAACGTACCGAATTTTCCGGGCAGTACGTCGCGATAGTCCGCCCACCACCCCTGCTGCGTCGCCGCCTGCGCGAGGGCGAGGACCTCCCCCATGTGCGCCTCGTCCACGGTGTACAACTCCAGTAGGAGGCGCACGTCGGAGACGCGGACTCCGATGCGGGCGTTCTCGATTCGGCTGAGTTTGGACGGGGACCAGTCCAGCCGCGCCGCAATCTCCTCGACCGTCGGCCCGAGTCGCTCCCTCAGGCGCCGGAGCTCGATTCCGAGCCGACGCCGGCGGACTGTCGGCGCTATAGCCACCTTGCCTCCCAGCGGATCACTTCAGCTCTCATGAGCCCGAACATTCACTGATGATGCAAGTTGCAGAGCGAACGTATAACTATGACACGAAGTCCACCAGCCCCCATTCGAGTCGCTCCTCTCCCATGAAGATCCTGCTGCCTCCGCTGGAACGGGCCAACTTTCCTCTCGGATACAGAAACGCTCCCCCCGCGATGCAGGTGGCTGTGCACCTTGCATGGCCGCAAAAGCGACGGCAGACTGGCGCTAGTCCTCCCCCGAGGAGATCGACATTCGTGGATCACCACCCGGGCACCCCGAACTCGGGCGGTCCGCGCAATTCCGTCTTCCGACGCGATGCGCCTCGCCGGGGATGTATTTCTGCCGTATTCGCGCGGCCTGTCGACCAAGGCGTCCAGGATGTGGCGTACCGGTGATCCGGCCGTGCGAGATTGGGGGTCGCTCCGGTGAGCAGTCAGCCAGTGCACAGGAGCATCCTTGTCATCGACATCGAGGGGTCGACGGCGGCCGTGCGGACGAATCCGATCAGGCAGGAACTGCGTTCGCAGGTCTACGACATGCTCGGCCGGGCCATGGACTACACCGGGGTAGACGGCGGCTGGTGCGACCCGTTCGAGGACCGGGGCGACGGAGTGCTCGTCCTGCTGCACCCGGTGGACGAACTGCCCAAGACGCTGCTGCTGTCCCGGCTCGTCCCGAAGCTCGCGCAGCAGCTCGCCGGATACAACGCGGACCTTCCGGTCGCCGAACTGCCTCGCCTCGGGCTGCGGCTCCGGGCCGCCGTGCACGCCGGAGAGGTCCACCGGGACGGCAAGGGGTGCTTCGGGGAGGCGGTCGACCTGGCGTGCCGGTTGCTCGACGCACCGAAGTTGAAGCAGTGCCTGCGAAACACCCCGTCTCCCCTGGTGCTCGTAGTGTCCGAGGACATCTACTGGGGGATCGTCAGGCACGGGTACGAAGGCATATGCCCCACCACCTACCACCCTGACCTGAAGGTCTCCGTCGGTGGACGGCGTCGTCAGGGGTATGTCCACGTGCCGTCCGTCCTGCAACTCACGACGGCGCTGCAGGACCACGTCGCTTAGGCCGGGCGGGCTTCCAGGACGGTGAAGGTCGGGCTGTGGGCGGGGATACCGGTGAAGCGGAGGCCGGCGCGCCCGAAGAGGGCCTCGTATTCGGACTGGGTACGTTGCCGGCCCCCGCGGGTCATCACGAGCATCTCCAGGTCCAGCCACTTGATACGAGACGCGGCCGGGCCCTCGCGGAGGATGCCCTCGGCGACGAGGACACGGCTGTCGGGCCTCATGGCCCGGCGGCAGCCGGCGAGGATCTGGACGGCCCGGTCGTCGTCCCAGTCGTGAACGATGTGGCTGAGGACGTAACTGTCGCAGTCGGGCGGCACGGAATCGAAGAAGCTCCCCCCGATCATCTGGCAGCGGTCCTCGGCGAGGGCCTCGCGAAGGGGGCCGCCGGCGGCGTCGGCGACGACCTCCGGCAGGTCGTACAGGATGCCGCGGGTGCCGGGGTTGGCGGCGAGGATCTCGGCGAGGACGACGCCGTGGCCGCCGCCCACGTCCACGATCGTCTGGCCAGGAGAGAAGTCGCAGGCGGCGACGACCGGGGCGATGAACTCGCCGGACATGGCGATCATCGCCGCGTTCAGGACGTCGCCGTCGGTGGGGTTGTCGCGCAGGTGGTCGAAGACCTCCTGGCCGTGGACGTGCGTGAACGCCGCCTCGCCGGTGCGGACGCTGTGCTCCAGGGCGCTCCAGGCGTCCCGGTGGAAGGACGCGCCGGTCAGCAGTGCGTAGCCGCGCAGGGAGGGGACGTCGCTGCGCAGGAGGTCACCGAGAGGGGTCCCGCTGAAGAGGCCGTCCTCGCGCTCCTGGACGACGCCTACGTCGGAGAGGGCACGGAGCAGGCGGTGCAAGGTAGGTGCGTCCGCACCGACCGCGGCGGCGATGTCGGCGGCGGAGCGGGGCCCGCGGGCGAGGTGGTCGGCGATCTTCAGGCGGGCGGCCACGCTCACCGCCTGGGCGACCCAGCCGCCGGTGAGCAGGCCGACCATCGATACGGCCAGCGGGCTTTCCGGCACCTCGGCTGACATGACACCTCCCGCGATCGACCACCAAGAGTATTAGCGGAACTACGAATAGTTGCGGAGGGCGGCCGGGCGATTGCCCGCGACAGTGGTGGTGAGGCGCAACAAGCAGGGTCTGAGCAGGACGGGATGTTGGGTGTGTCACACCGGGTTCACCTCAAGGGTGGTTGAGGGTTGCTCGCGGGCGGGTGGGAGCAGGGAAATTCGTCGGAGCCGGGCGGAATACTCCGGGAAGCCGCGGGAGTTAAGCGTTCGCGGAAGTGTCAGTCGCTGCAGTATTTTGCGGCGGTACCCCCTGAGACGTGACCACCTGGTCCCTGCGTGCCCGCATGCGGGGCCTGACGATTGGATGTGAGTTGACCGCTCCCGCATCTCCCAAGATGGCGGAAGGCCCCAGAGAGGAGCCCGACGCAGGCGGAGGTCTAGATCGCGGCGTGCTGGCGGTGGCCGGGGTCGTCGTCCTCGGCGCGATCATGTCGATCCTGGACGTGACCGTCGTCAACGTCGCCATCAACGACCTGGCCAGGGAGTTCAAGACCCCCCTGGCGACGATCCAGTGGGTCGCGACGGGTTACACCCTGGCGCTGGCCACGGTCATCCCGATCACCGGGTGGGCCTGTGCGAGGTTCGGCACCAAGCGGCTGTACATGATCTCGCTGGTGCTGTTCGTGCTCGGCTCGACGCTCGCCGGGTTCGCGTGGTCGGCCGAGTCCCTGATCCTCTTCCGGGTCCTGCAGGGCCTGGGCGGCGGCATGATCATGCCGGCGGGCATGACGATCCTGACGCAGGCGGCGGGGCCGCAGCGGGTCGGCCAGGTGATGAGCATCATCGGCGTCCCGATGCTGCTCGGCCCGATCAGCGGCCCGATCCTCGGCGGCTGGCTCGTCGACGACGTGTCGTGGCGGTGGATCTTCTTCATCAACCTGCCGATCGGCATCGTCGCGCTGTTCCTGGCCGGCCGCATCCTCAAGGCGGACGAGCCGCAGCCCGCCGAGCGGCTCGACTTCATCGGGCTGCTCCTGCTGTCGCCCGGCCTGGCGTCGCTGATCTACGGTGTCGCGCGGGGCGCCGAGGAGCGCGACTTCATGCTGACGGAGCCGCTCGTCTTCACCGCGGTCGGCGCGGTGCTGGTCATCGGGTTCGTGTTCCGGGCCCTGTCCGCGCGGAACCCGCTGATCGACCTGCGGCTGCTGAAGCGCCGGTCGGTGGCGGCGGCGTCCGGCACGATGGTGCTGTTCTCGATCGCGTTCATGGGCGCGATGCTGCTGCTGCCGCTGTACTTCCAGACGGTGCGCGCCGAGGGCGCGATGAGCGCGGGCCTGCTGCTGGCCCCGCAGGGCCTCGGCGCGATGGTCACGATGCCGATCGGCGGGCGGCTCACCGACCGGATCGGGCCCGGCCGGGTCGTGCTGGTCGGCATGGCGGTCGTGGTGCTGTCGGTGGCGGCCTTCGCGGCGGTCCTGGGGGCGGACACGTCCTACTGGACGCTCGGCACGGTGCTGTTCGTGATGGGTCTCGGCATGGGCATGACGATGATGCCGACCATGGCCGCGGCCATCCAGACCCTCGTCCACGACGAGGTGCCGCGCGCCAGCACGATGCTGAACATCTTCCAGCAGGTGTCGGCGTCCATCGGCACCGCGATGATGTCGGTGCTGCTGGCCCGCCAGCTGACGGCCAAGCTCGGCGACGGGTCCGGCGGTGAGATCGGTTCCACCGAGGAGGTGCCGCCGCAGATCATGGAGAAGATCGCCGGCCCGATGGCGGACGCCTTCCAGCACACCTACTGGTACGCGGTCGGGCTGATCGCCCTGGCGTTCCTGCCGGCGCTGCTGCTGCCGCGCAGGAAGCCCGAGGTGACGGGCGTCGACGCGCCGATGCCGATGCACTGAGCGCGCCTCTGCCGCGTCGAAGGCCCCGGCCGGGATCCGAGTGACCCCGGCCGGGGCCTTCGCCGTTCAGGGCCGTCTCAGGCCTGCGCGGGACGGTCCGCCCAGTACTCGTCCTTCAGCAGCCGCTTGTAGAGCTTGCCGGTCGGGTGCCGGGGCAGCTCCGGCCGGAAGTCGACCGAGCGCGGGCACTTGTAGTGGGCGAGCTGGTCGCGGCAGTACGCGATGAGCTCGGCCTCCAGCTCGGGGCCGGCCTCGTCCATCGACAGGGGCTGCACGACGGCCTTCACCGCCTCGCCCATCTCGGCGTCCGGGACGCCGAAGACGGCGACGTCGGCCACCTTGGGGTGGACGGCGAGGACGTTCTCGGCCTCCTGCGGGTAGATGTTCACCCCGCCGCTGATGATCATGTAGGCGCGGCGGTCGGTGAGGTAGATGAAGCCGTCCTCGTCCACGTAGCCGACGTCGCCGAGGGTGCTCCAGCCGCGGCCCTTCGGGTCCCTGGACGCGGCCGTCTTGGCGTCGTCGTCGTGGTACTCGAACTGGGGGCCGTTGCCGAAGTACAGCGTCCCGGGCTCCCCGGGCGGCAGTTCGTTGCCCTCTTCGTCGCAGACGTGGACCTCGCCCAGGACGCACCGCCCGACGGTGCCCTTGTGGGTCAGCCAGTCCTCGGAGTTGGTGTAGACGAAGCAGTTGCCCTCGGTCCCCGCGTAGTACTCGTGCAGGATCGGGCCCCACCACTCGATCATCTGCTCCTTGATCGGGATGGGGATGGGCGCGGCGGCGTGGACGGCGGCGCGCAGGCTCGACACGTCGTAGCGGGCGCGGGTCTCCTCCGGGAGCTTGAGCATCCGGATGAACATGGTCGGCACCCACTGGCTGTGGGTGGCGCCGTACTTCTCGATGGCCTCGAGCGCCGCCTCGGGCTCGAACTTCTCCATCACCACGACCGTCGCGCCGAAGCGGTGCATGGTGATGCAGTAGCGCAGCGGTGCGGCGTGGTAGAGCGGCGCCGGTGACAGGTAGACCGAGTCGGCGTCGGGCTGGAAGAGCAGCGAGAGCAACTGGTAGAGCGGGCCTGGCTCGCCCATGGGCGCCTTGGAGAGGGCCGGTTTCACCCCCTTGGGGCGGCCGGTCGTCCCCGACGAGTAGAGCATGTCCACGCCTTCGCACTCGTTCTCGATGGGCGTGGGCGGGTGCTGGGCGACGCGCTCCTCGTAGGAGTCGTAGCCGGGTGCCGCGCCGCCGAGCATGAGGCGGAGCGGCACCTCCGGCGGGGCCTTGGCGGCGGTCTCCATCGACGCGGTGGTGATGAAGGCCTTGGCCCCGCAGTTGTCGACGATGTAGGCGAGCTCTTCCTGCTGGAGCCGCGTGCTGATCGCGGTGTAGTAGAGCCCCGACCGCTGTGCCGCCCAGGCTATGGCCAGGTACAGCGGATGGTTCTCCAGCATGAAGGCGATGTGGTCCCCCGGGCGCAGCCCCTCCGCGTGGAGCAGCTGCGCGAGCCGGTTGGACTCCTCGTTGAGTTCCCGAAACGTGATGACCTGCCCGGAGCCCGCCATGACGACGGCGGGCTTGTCGGGCGTCTGTGCGGCGATCTGCCCCAGATGCATGGCCGCACGCTACCGGGCCGGACGGCGGAATGGAATCCCGTTCGGTTTCGTGCGCGGGGGTCATCCCGCCACGTCAGACCAGCATGTGGTCGAAGTCGCCGTCCTTGGCCCCTCCCACGAAGGCCTCCACCTCCTCGCGCGTGTAGACGAGCACCGCTCCCTCGGGGTCACGGGAGTTGCGCACGGCGATCTCCCCGTTGGGGAGTTCGGCCATCTCGACGCAGTTCCCGGACGGGTTGCTGCGCCGGCTCTTCTGCCAGACGAGCTCGCTGCGCCAGACGTCCGACATCGCTTGGCCGTCCATCGTTGCCCCCTCTAGGCGTCTCAGCCCTCCCGCTTGCCGCAGGAAGGCCGCGATCTCGCCCCACCCCACACAAATGGTACGAGATGCACGTGCATTCGTTCTTGCATTCGTTCATGCAGACGGTCTTGCATCTGCACGGCTTGGGGAGCAAGATAGCGAACGCTCGCCGGTGACCGACCCCGCACGCCTCTGAGGTTCAGACCATGACCGTTGACCAGGCAGACGAAGTCGCAGCTCCCGCCGCCATGGGAGGCGGCCGGCCGCGTCATGGCGCGGCCCTTCACCCCTGGCCGGACGCCCCCCGGGCGCCGCGCGACCCGCACGGCCCGAACGGGCCGGCGAACGGTTCCGCGGCCGTCCCGGTGGTGGAGCCCGGCCTCGCCGGGCTGTGGCCCACGCCCCACACGGGCACGCCGCGCATGGCGCGGCGCGTGTTCCCGGCGGAGATCACGACCCCGCGCTCCGCTCGCGAGTTCACCCAGGCCACGCTGGGCGAATGGGGGCTGGCCGCGGGCGTGGAGGACGTCGTGATCGCGGTGTCCGAGCTGGCCACGAACGCGCTCCGGCACGGCATGGAGGGACTCCCCCAGCCGCTGCCGCTGTGCCCGATCCAGCTCGTCCTGATCGCGCACCCGCGGCGGCTCGTCGTCTCGGTGACCGACCCGAACGGGCGTCCGCCCGAGCCGCTCGCGAGCGACCCGGACCGGTTCGTCGAGGGCGGCCGCGGCCTCCTCGTCGTCGGCGCGGTCAGCGACGCGTGGGGCTGGGCGCGGCTCGCCACCGGCGGCAAGGCCGTCTGGGCGGCCTTCGACCTGCGGGTCAGCCCTCCGCAGACACGGGAGCCGGCCGCGCCTGGACGGAGCGCTCCGGACGCTCCAGCTCACTGAGGAAGGCGCGCGCCCAGCGGTCCACGTCGTTCTCGATGACGCGGCGGCGCATCGTGCGCATCCGCCGCGCCTGCTCGGCGGGCTCGGCCGCGAGGGCGGACAGCAGCGTCCCCTTCAGGCCGTCGATGTCGTAGGGATTGACCTGGAACGCACCCCGCTTGAGCTCGGCCGCGGCACCGGTGAACTCGCTGAGCACGAGCGCCCCGCGCAGGTCCTTGCGGCACGCCACGTACTCCTTGGCGACCAGGTTCATCCCGTCGCGGAGCGGGGTCACGACCATGACGTCCGCCGCCAGGTAGAGCGCGGTCAGCTCGGGGCGGTCATACGAACTGTGCATATAGTGAATGACCGGAAAGCCCAGTTCGCCATATTCTCCGTTGATTCGTCCCACCTGCTGCTCGATCTCCTCGCGGAGCAGCTGGTACTGCTCGACCCGCTCCCGGCTGGGCGTGGCGATCTGCACGAACACGGCCTGCCCCGGCTTCAGGTGGCCGTCCTCGAACAGCTCCCCGAACGCCTGCAGCCGCTGCGTGATGCCCTTGGTGTAGTCGAGGCGGTCGACCCCGAGCAGGACGGTCGCGTCCCCGAGGTCGTTCCGGATCTCCTGCGCGCGCTCCTGGACCTCCGGGCGCCCGACGAGCTCGTCGAGCTCGTCCACGTCCACCGAGATCGGGAAGGCGCGGGCCCGCACGACCCGGTCGTCCCAGTAGACGTCCTGCTTGACGTAGCGGGCCTCCAGGAGCCGCCGGCACAGCCGCACGAAGTTGGCCGCCGCGCCCGGGAGCTGGAAGCCGACCAGGTCGGCGCCGAGGAGGCCCTCCAGGATCTGCCGGCGCCACGGCAGCTGCCAGAACAGCTCCAGCGGCGGGAACGGGATGTGCAGGAAGAACCCGATCCGCAGGTCGGGCCGCAGCTCGCGCAGCATCCGCGGGACGAGCTGGAGCTGGTAGTCCTGCACCCAGACGATCGCGCCCTCGGACGCGACCTCGGCCGCCGCCTCCGCGAACCGCCTGTTCACCCGGACGTAGGCGTCCCACATCGCGCGGTCGTAGACGGGCGGGGCGACGACGTCGTGGTAGAGCGGCCACAGCGTGGCGTTCGAGAAGCCCTCGTAGTAGAGCTCGACCTCCTCCGCGGACTGCGCGATGGGGTGGAGCGACATGCCGTCCTCCTCGAACGGCTCGATCTCCTCGTCCGGCGCGCCCGTCCAGCCGATCCAGGTGCCCTTCCTGCTCCGCATCACCGGGGCGATGGCGCTGACCAGCCCGCCGGGGCTGCGCCGCCAGCGCGGGATGCCGTCCGCTCCCACCTTCCGGTCGACCGGAAGCCGGTTGGCCACCACAACGAACTCACTACCGCGCGACACCTGCGACCCGCCTCTCAAGGAACTCTCAGCGATCACTCATGCCCAGAAACGGTCATTGGGAACATCTTGTCACTTCGACGGTAAGCCGCGATGCCCTGCAAAGGGAGATGTCAGGCGGCCGGGCGGCCCGCCACGGGGATTGGAGCGGGCCATATTGCTTTCCCGCCAGGTGACCGATGTTTACCGGCCGGTCACGTCCTTGACGCGACTGGACCAAATGTGACTTAGATCACATAACACCATTCGATGGCGTTACGCGAACAGGTGTTGGCAAACGACGCCAAGCGGCCCCGCGAGCGTTCCGCGGAGGTCGCGGGCGCCGGCGGGGCCGGGCGGGCACGGCTCAGAGGGGTCAGGCCGGTGCGGACTCCCGCTCGGGTGCGCCTTCGCGGCGGCCCCACAGGACCGCGTCCACCGAGAAGCGGCCGCCGCCCACGAGGGCGAAGAGCAGCGCGATCGCGCCGAGGACGACCACGTACTCGTAACCGCCCTCGCGCGAGTAGAGCCCGTTGTCCATGTGCACGTACCAGAACGCCCCGCCCATGACCATGGCGATCAGCACGCCGGCGACCGGGACGAGGACGCCGGCGACGAGCGCGGCGCCGCCGAGCAGCTCGACCCAGGTGGCGAAGTGGGCGGACAGGCCCGGCAGCGGGATGCCCAGCTCGGCGAAGGAGCCGGCGACACCGTCGTGCCCGGTGTCGGTGAGCTTCTGCCAGCCGTGCGCGATGAAGATCACGCCGACGGCGAGCCGGCCGATGAGGAGGCCGGCGTCGGTCAGGGCGGGGTGGCGGCGGGCTGGGAGCATGCCTCGTCTCCTCCGGTGGGGCGGTGGACGGAACCAGCAGAACGGGACCGGACTGGCTGGACGCTAGTCAGAATGATTCAAATTCAGACCATCTAGAAAATTCAAGCCATCTTTCACGCCAACTAGAATCACCGCATGAGCGATGCGGGCGAGCCCCTGGAGCCGCGGGAGCTGCGGGCCTGGATGGCGTTCCTCGCCGCGGCCCACCTGGTCGACCAGGAGGTCGAGCGGCAGCTCAAGCGGGACGGCGGGCTCTCCCACCCCGAGTTCGAGGTGCTGGTCAAGCTGCACGGCGCGGCGGGCGGCCGGATGCGCATGTCGGACCTCGCGCGCGAGGTGATGGTCTCCAAGAGCCGCCTCACCTACCAGGTCACCCAGCTGGAGCGGGCCGGGCTCGTGAAGCGGACCGGCTGCGAGACGGACCGCCGCTCGGTCTGGGCGGAGCTGACCGCCGAGGGCGCCGCGGCGCTCGCCGGGGTCAGGCCCGGGCACCGGCGGGTCGTCCGCGAGGTCCTGATCGAGGTGCTGACCCCCGAGGAGATCGAGGTGCTCGGCGACGCGCTCGGCCGGGTGGCCGAGCGCCTGCGCGACCGCTGACCGCCGCGTGGGGGATGCTGGGGCCATGCCTGACTCCGCTGGGCGCGACTTCGGAGGGATCGTGGAGTGCTCGCCCGTCCGCGTGGTGCGGCCGGGCTCGGCGGACGAGGTCGCGGACGCCGTCCGCGCTGCCGCCGCGCAGGGCGTCGAGGCGGTGCCGCGCGGGTTGGGGCACTCGGCCTGCGGCCAGTCGCTGACCCGCGGCGTGTCGCTCGACCTGCGCGGCCTCGCCGGGGTGGAGGTCGGGGAGCGGCAGG
>NZ_SMKB01000216.1:0-11805 GCF_004348575.1 Actinomadura sp. 7K534 | reverse complement strand
CTGGTTCAGGCGACGTGATTGTGGTGATCAACCCGTCTACCAGGGGTCTCTCTACGTCATGCCCCAACCGGCGCATCGCGATCATGCTGTGACCAGCAGCCCGCCGCCACAGGATGAAATGGGCTCAGTAGAACTTGCCGTTTCTGAAGACGACCTGTCCCGCCCATGCGTTCGCGCTGGCCCAGCTGAACGTGGCGAGGCTCAAGGGGGAGCCGTGATCGGTCCAGTTCACCATGTCGGCCGACGACCAGACCCGCCAGTCCTTCATGGTGAACCAGGTCGAGCCGTCCTCGTCGTGTCCGGTGTAGAGGTAGACGCGGCCGTTGTGCACGAGCGGAGCCGGGTCGGCGGTGTACACGTGCTGGACGATCGGGTTGTCCGCCCTGGCCGTGGCCGAAAAGAGTGCTGTGATACAGAGCATGCCGATCAACGCGGCGATGGCGCGCCTCGCTGGGCGCTGGAGTAGGAATTTCACGGCGGCTTCTCTCCAAGAGGCGACGGCGCGTGCTGTGCCACGCCGCACGGCACGCTTGATCGCCATTCGGCGGGTGGTGCGGTTCGGCGCTCCACCTCCCGTAGCCGAGATGCCTTATGAGAGTGCTTCCATTCTTGGTTTGCTGAGCCGATAGGACGGCTCGCAGCGGCTCGAAAGCGTTGTTTCACGACTTCCATGAGTTCGGCGGCCGGTGGTCGGCTCAAAGGAAGACGACCCCGAAGATCTGCTTCACTTCTGTGTCAAGCCTCTTGACACGACCGGCGGGCGATCGGGCGTCGGGTATCGCCGCGCGGCGATCACCGGGCCCTCCGCGGAGCCCGCGGCCGCCGACCGATCCATCACGCAGGCCGCCAGGCCCGCCGGCCGTGCCACCGGTGACCGCCTCGCGCGTCCTCATGGGCTCGGCCGCGTCCTGTGGTCACCGCGCCGCGGCTGGTGTCAGTCAGCCGGCCTCCCGCGAGTCGCCACGAGCGTGAGGATGTCGCTCACGTCCTCGACGGCCATCTCGATGCGGCCGTAGACGCGTGGGGTGAGGAGCGTGGTGCCGTCGAAGTCGCCGGAGGATGCGAAGACGGCGACCGGGAGGGTCATCGACTGGAAGAACCCGAACAGCGGGCGAAGGGCGTGTTCCAGGACCAGCGCGTGGTGATCCCCGCCGCCGGTGGCGGCGAGGAAGACCGGCTTGTTCGCGAGTGCGTACTGGTCGACCAGGTCGAAGAAGTGCTTGAACAGGCCGGTATACGAGCCGCGGAACACCGGGGTGGCGGCTATGAGCAGGTCGGCTTCCTCGGCGCGGCGGAGCGCGTCCTCGATCTCGGGGGCGATGCCCTCCCTCTCGAGGGCTCCGGTGAAGGCGGGGCCGAGCCGGTAGACGTCGATGCGGGTGTGCTCGACCGCGACGTCGTGGACGGCGAGCACGCTGGTGAGTGTTCGCAGCACTACGTCGACCAGTCCGACGGTCTTGGACTTCTCGCTCGGGCTGCCGTTGACGACCACCACCCGCAGTGTCCGAGCCTTCTCCTGGGAGGGGGCACGGCCGGTGGGGCCGCCGATGAGAGCCCGCTGGTCGCTCACGGTGGTGGTCACGCCGCCTGCTCCTTCCGGGAGCCGACCTCGCGGCGTACGACGGGGGCGACCTCGGTGCCGAGCAGTTCGATCGCCTCGAGGACGTCCTTCTGCGGCATCCCGCCGAAGCCGATCTGGATCAGGGCGCGGTCCAGGCCGTAGAGCTCGTGGTAGGCCAGCAGCTTCTCGATGACCTCCTGCGGGCTGCCGACGATGAGTCCGGCGTTGGGGGAGGTCTGGGCCTCGAAGGCGGCCCGCGGCATCGCGAACCCGCGGCCGCGCTGGTGGTTGTTGGCCATCATGCCCTCCGCGAAGTAGGGGTACATCGTGTCGCGGGCGCCCTGGCTGGTACGCCCGACGTAGCCGTGGAGATTGATGCTGGTGCGCAGCGTGGCGGGGTCGTGCCCGGCCTGCCGTGCGGCTTCTCGGTACAGGTCGATGGTCTGCCGGCGAGATGTGATCGGCCCGAGCAGCAGCGCCATGGCCATGGGGAGGCCGAGTCGGCCGGTGCTGATGGCGGAGGCGGGGGTGCCTCCGACGCCGACCCAGATCGGCAGCTCCTCCTGCATCGCGCGGGGACCGACGTCGGCGGCGTCCAGTGCGGGGCGGAACCGTCCGTTCCAGGTGATCGGGTTCTGCGCGCGGATCCGCAGCAGCAGGTCGAGCTTCTCGCGGTACAGGTCGGCGTAGTCGGCCAGGTCGTAGCCGAAGAGGGGGAAGGACTCGGTGTAGGAGCCGCGGCCGGCGATGATCTCGGCCCGGCCTCCGGAGATCTGGTCGAGTGTGGCGAACTGCTCCCAGACGCGCACCGGGTCGTCGGAGCTGAGCACGGTGACCGCGCTGGTCAGCCTGATGTTCGCGGTGGCCTGGGCGGCCGCGGCCAGGACGACGGCGGGGGCCGAGCCGACGAAGTCGGTGCGGTGGTGCTCGCCGACGGCGAACAGGTCGAGCCCGGCCTCGTCGGCGAGCCGCGCCTGCTCGATGGTCTCCCGGGCGCGCTGGTGCGCGGAGGGAAGCATGCCGGTATCCGGGTCGGCGGTGATCTCGGCGAACGTCATGAAGCCGATCTCGAAGGGGGATCGCTCGCCGGTGACGGTGGTGGGCAACGTGCTCTCCTTACGGTCTCGTGCGGACACCGTTCGGTGTCCTCGACCCCAATAAGCTGCCTGCGCAGACAAATATTCCCACTGGCGTACTGCCTGCGCAGACAGGTATCCGCGGCGATGAGGACGGCCGTCGCGCTACACTCCGGACGTGGCGACTCCACATCTGAGCGACCTTGAGAACGAGGCCTGGCAGGGTTTCCTGTACGCCCACGACCGCATCTGGCGTGAGATCGAGGCAGGGATCGCGCCGCTGGGCCTGAGCATGGCCGAATACAGCGTCCTGTCCCTGCTCGGTCGAGCCGGTCGCTCCGGCATGCGGATGTCCGAACTGGCCAGGGATCGACTGATGTCGACCGGTGGTTTCACCCGGCTCGCCGACCGGCTGGAGCGCCGCGGGCTCATCGAGCGTCAGCGTGCGGCCGGGGACGGACGCGGCTACGTCGCCGTCCTGACACCCGATGGGCGCAACCTCCTGCGCAAGGCATGGAAGCAGCAGCACGCCGACGTGCGCCGACTCTTCCTCGACCGTCTCGACGACGACGACCTGCACGCCCTCACCCGGATCTGGTCACGCCTCGCGCCGGACAGCGACGAGGGGGCGAGCCTGCGATGACCGCACCGGCCTCAGGTGAACACCTTCGCGGCCCTCAGCCTCGAGCTGGTTGATCACCAGCGGTCCGAACGCGGGACGGATGAAAACATGACGCTAGGTGTCAGGTTTTGAAGCGATCATGGGTTCACCGGTCGCGCCGATGGTGAGCGCGGACCGAGCCCTACGGACGGACAAGGAACTGCATGCGCGAAACGCGAGAAGATCTCAAAGAGCTGCAGGCCCTGCTGGACGCCTCTCTGTCCCGCTCCTCCTCGCACCTCCGGTCGATCATCAGCACGGACAGCACACTGACCGCGGAGCAGCTCACCGGGGTCCTCACCGGCATGTGCACCCTGGCCCTGTCCACCGTGACGGCGAGGGGCGAACCGCGGATCAGCGGCGTGGACGGGCACTTCCTGCACGGCAAGTGGCACTTCGGCACGGCGCGCGGCGCCGTCAAGGCCCGGCACCTGGCCGCCCGCCCAGCCGTCAGCGCCGCGCACATGCGCGGTGAGGACCTGGGTGTGTTCACGCACGGCACGGTGGAGATCCTCAACCCCCGGCACGGCGAACCGGCCGCGGACTGGCCGGACCTGCTCTCCTATCTGAAGGACTTCTACGGCGACGACTCCTTCGACTGGGACAACGACGTGGTCTACTACCGGCTGCATCCGCACTGGATGAGCGTCTACGCATCCGATATCGCCAAGCTCACTGAGGTGTCCCGGCCCTGATCCGCAGCACGGACGTCGCAAGTATGGGGCGCGAGACCATCGAGGTGGTGGGGGCTCGAACCAACAATCTGCGGGACGTGTCGGTGAGCATCCCCAAGGGGCGGCTCGTCGCCTTCACCGGAGTGAGCGGCAGCGGCAAGACCTCGCTGGCCATCGACACTCTGCACAACGAGGCCCAACTGCGGTACCTGGAAGGACTCTCGCCGTTCGTGCGGCAGTACATCACCCAGCGCAATCGGCCGAAGGTCGATCGCATTTCGGGGCTCGGCGCGACGCTCGCGGTCGACCAGCGCCGCCTGAACCGCAACCCCCGCTCCACGGTCGCGACGATCACCGGCATCGACGGGCACCTGGGGCTGCTGTACTCGCGGCTTCCGGGGGTCGGCGCGGCCCCGGCGGCGGAGAGCGGGGACGGGCACCTGACGGTCGCTCACTTCGACCGCAATACACCAGAAGGGAGCTGCGGGGACTGCCACGGGGTGGGCGGTCGCTGGCAGGCGCAGGAGGATCTGATCATCACCCGCCCGGAGCTTCCGCTCTTCGAGGGCGCCTCGCCCTGGTACGGGAAGTGGCGGTCGGGGGAGCACGCGTTCGTGCCGGCGCTCGCCGAGAAGCGGGGCGTGGACCTCGGCCGGCCGTGGCAGTCGCTGCCTGAGGAGTTCCGTCACTGCGTGCTGTACGGCACGGGTGAGGAGAAGATCGAGGCGACCGTCGACATGCCGAACAAGAATGAGACGGCCCTGATGACCTACACCTCGAGCCAGCCGCTGCGGGGTGCGCTCGCCGAGGTGGAGCGGGTGTTCGTGAACGCCCGGACCTCCAGCGCCAAGCAGCGCTACCTGCCGTACATGCGCAAGCGGCCCTGCGGCGCCTGCGGCGGCAGCGGTTACGACCAGGTGGCCCGGTCCGTGCGGCTCGGCGGGCTGACCTACCCCGACCTGCTCGCGGTGGAAGTACGGGAGGTACTCGACTGGGCGAAGCGCGTGGGGGACGACCTGGACGCCCGGCAGCGCGAGGTGGGCGAGCCGCTGCTGCAGGACCTGGGCCGCAGGCTCGGGATCCTCGACCGGCTCGGTTTGGCCCATCTCCAGCTGTCCCGGAGCGCGGCGATGCTGTCCGGGGGTGAGTTGCAGCGGACCCGGCTCGCCGCCCAGCTCAGCACCGAGCTGAGCGGCATCCTCTTCGTCCTGGACGAGCCCGGGACCGGGCTGCATCCGGCGGACAAGGCGCACCTGCTCGACATCGCCCTGGAGCTGCGCGAGGCCGGCAACACGGTGCTCCTGGTCGAGCATGACCCCGAGCTGATCGCCCGAGCCGACTGGGTGATCGATATGGGGCCCGGCGCGGGCCGCCTCGGTGGCGAGGTCATGGTGTCGGGGCCTCCCGCCGACGTGGCCGCGCACCCGAAGTCGGTGACCGGGCGCTATCTGGCCGGTGAGGGCCCGCGGCTGCGCCGGACCCGCCGCCCAGCCCCGGATGACACCGGCTGGGTGGAGCTGCACGGCCTGCGTGCGCACAACGTGACCGCGGACTTGGTGCGTTTCCCCGCCGGTCGGCTCACCTGCCTGACCGGGGTGAGCGGCAGCGGCAAGAGCAGCCTGCTCGGCGCGCTCGGAACAGGCGTGGAGGCCGCCCTGAACGGGACCGCGCCCGACACGGTGCGGGAGGTGACCGGCCTCGAAGGGTTCGGCTGGGTCGCCGTCGTCGATCAGGAACCGCTCGGCCGAACGCCGCGGTCCAACCCCGCTACCTACAGCAAGGCGTTCGACATTGTCCGCAAGCTGTTCGCCGGGACCGACGTGGCGCGCGGGCGCGGACTCAACGCCTCCTGGTTCAGCTTCAACACCGCGGATGGCGGACGCTGCGAGCCCTGCACCGGATACGGCCGCAAGCTGGTCGACATGCACTTTCTGCCGGATGTGTGGGTGGTCTGCGACGCGTGCGAGGGCCGGCGCTACAAGCCAGAGGCATTGGAGATCGGGTATCAGGGGTTGGCCATCGATCAGGTGCTGGAGCTGACCATCGCCGAGGCCGCAGAGCGGTTCTCCGAGCCCTGGCAGCTCGCGGAGACCCTGGGAGCCTTGAACCAGGTCGGGCTTGGCTATCTCCAACTCGGCCAGAGCGCCACAGAGTTGTCCGGCGGCGAGGCGCAGCGGCTGAAGCTGGCGTCCGCGATCCAGCGCGGTGCCGCAAGCCGCAAGGCGGGCCTCGTCGTTCTCGACGAGCCCGTCTCGGGCCTGCACCCGTCTGACGTACAGCGTGTGGTGGACGCGCTCGACGTGTTGCTCGACTCGGGCAACACCGTCGTCGTGGCCGAACATGACATCCCCGTCGCCGCGTCCGCGGACTGGGTGATCGACCTGGGGCCGGGAGCCGGTCCGGACGGGGGCGCGGTGGTCGCGGAGGGCACCCCGGACACCGTCGCGACAACGGACACCCCGACCGCCGGTTTCCTCCGCCGGTACGCGGCGGATCTGCCGCTCCTGGAGGTGCGGGAGATCGCGCCCTGTTGAAGGGCCACTACTGCGCCGGCACCGGGACCTGATCGCGGGTCGGTACGCCGCTCGCCCCAGACCCAAGTGTCCGGGTCGACCGGTGAAGCCCACCGGGTTCAGTGAAGTCCTTCAATCCACTGTGATCTTGGTTCGGCCGACCGGCCTGAGCTCCGTACTAACAGTCGTCTCAGGTTCGCTCGGTAGGAAGCAGGCGTCAGATCAGCGAGGTAATCCGTATGTAGGAGGCCAGTGATGGCAGTCGACGGAGCGCCGTCCGGGGAAGCGCCGGCCGGTCGGTTGGCCGGTCGGTGGGTGCCGTGGTTGGTGATCGGCCTGTGGATGGTGCTGGCGGCGTTCATGGTGCCGCTGAGCGGAAAGTTGAGTTCGGTCACCACCGACAGCGCCGCGGACACCCTGCCCGCCAGTGCCGAGTCCACCAAGGTGGCGGTGCTGGAGGACGGTCTCTCTGGCGGAGACGACAACACGTTCGTCTTCGTGTACCACCGCGCCGGCGGCATGACCGACGCCGACCGCGCGACGGTCGAGCGCCACTACGACACCCTTGCCAAGTGGTACCCGCCGAAGGTGGCGGCCCCGGCCGGCGGCGAGGACGAGGGCCCACCGACGAGATCCTCCACCGACGGCAAGGCGATGATGTTCACCCTCTCGGTGAGCACGACCTACGGCGAACCGGAGGCCATCGTCGGCCCGTTGCGTGACGCCGCGAAGGACCGCCCCGCCGGCCTGGAACTCGACGTGACCGGCCCGGCCGCGATCGACGGCGACATGGACGCCGTCTTCGACGGCATCGACCTTCAGGTCCTCCTCACCACCGTCGCCGTCGTCACGCTCCTGCTCATCCTCACCTACCGCAGCCCGGTGTTGTGGTTGATCCCGCTGGTGGCCGTGGGCGCGGCCGCACTGACCGCGATGGCGACCGTCTACCTGCTCGTCAAGGGCTTCGGCATCGTGGTCAACAGCCAGAACTCGGCGCTGCTGACGATCCTCGTATTCGGTGTCGGCACGGACTATGCGCTGCTGCTCATCTCCCGGTACCGGGAGACGCTGCACCACCACGAGAACGTCCGGGTCGCGATGGTCCACGCGCTGCGCAGCGCGGCGCCGGCCATCGTCGCGTCCGCGGCCACCGTGGCCGCCGGCCTGCTCTGCCTGCTCGTCGCGGACCTGAACAGCACCAGCGGGTTGGGCCCGATCGGTGCGGCCGGCATCCTGTGCGCGCTGGTGGCCATGCTGACGCTGTTCCCGGCGGTGCTCGTGGTGCTCGGGAGGCGGATCTTCTGGCCGGCCATCCCGCGGTTCAGCACGGCCGCGGCGGAGAAGCCGGGGCTGTGGGGACGGCTCGGCACCGCCATCGACCGCCGCCGGTGGGTCGCGGCGCTCGGCTCGTTCGGAATCCTCGGCATGCTCGCCATCGGGCTGGCGGGCAACACCGGCGCCCTGCGGGAGCAGGACCAGTTCCTGTCCGCGCCGGAGTCGGTCACCGGCTTCACCGTTCTCCGCCAGCACTTCCCAGAGCTCGGCGGCCAGCCGATGACGATCTTGACGCGGGCGGCGCACCAGGAGCGGGTGCTCGACATCGTCAAGGACACTCGCGGTGTGGCCCTGGCCATCCCGGAGGAGACCAGCGGTGGCTGGGCCAACATCTCCGCGTTCCCGACGGACGCGCCAGGGACCGCCGCAGAGTACGACACGATCAAGCGGTTGCGCACCGCCGTGCACGCGGTGAGCGGGGCGGAGGCGATCGTCGGCGGGCCGAGTGCGGAGAACCTCGACACCGAGGTGACCACCGGCCGCGACGAGAAGCTGGTGATCCCGCTGGTGCTCGCCGTCGTCCTGATCATCCTCGGGCTGCTGCTGCGCGCGATCGTGGCGCCGCTGGTCCTGATGGCCACCGTGATCGTCTCATTCGCCGCAGCCTTCGGCGGCAGCGTGTTCGTCTTCGAGACGATCCTCGGGTTCAAGGGCATCGACTATTCGGTGCCGCTGCTGGCATTCCTGTTCCTGGTGGCGCTCGGCGTCGACTACAACATCTTCCTGACCAGCCGGGCCCGGGAGGAGACCGTGCGTCTCGGCACCGGAAAGGGCATGCTCAAAGCCCTCTCCGCCACCGGGGGCGTCATCACCTCGGCAGGCGTGGTCCTGGCGGCCACGTTCGCCGTCCTCACCACACTTCCGCTGGTGATGCTGATCGAGCTCGGGTTCCTGGTCGCCTTCGGCGTGCTGCTCGACGCCCTGCTGGTGCGGTCGGTCCTGGTGCCCGCCCTCACCCTGCTGATCGGCCGGCGGATCTGGTGGCCGAGCCGGCTGTCCCGTCCAGCGGCGGAGCCGCCGGACGGTCGGCAGTCGCTCGCCGGCGACGAGGAGCCCTCGCTGCAACGGTGAGCGCGGCGGCACGGACGAGATCCAGGACGGGGACCCAGGCCCGTCCTGGATCTTTTTCATGGGCCCGACGGCCGCTGCCCTTCGGTCGGCGGGGCCGCGGCCGGAAGGTCGACCCGGAGCAGCGCGCCACCGCGTGCGGAGCGGGCGACGGTGGCCCGGCCGCCGTGGGCGTCGACGACCCGCTGCACGATCGACAGTCCGAGACCGGATCCCGGCAGCGCCCGGGCGCTGTCGGCACGGTAGAACCGGTCGAACACCCGCGGTACGTCGGCGGCGTCGATGCCCGGCCCGGCGTCGTCGACCTCGAGCACCGCCGACGCGCCCTCGGCACGGAGCCGGACCTGGACCGGCTGGTCCGCGGGGGACCACTTGCCGGCGTTGTCGATGAGGTTGAGCACCGCCCGCTGGAGCGCGGCGGGACGCCCGTTCACCCACACGGAGGTCTCGTCGAGCGCGACCTCGATGTCGGGCACGCGGGAACGCGCCCGGGTCGCGGCGGCCGCCACCACGTCGGCGAGGTCGAGCAGCTCGGTGCTCTCGTCGCCGACGTCGCCGCGCGCCAGGTCGGTCAGCTCGGCGGCAAGGGTGCTCAACTCGGCCACCTGGGCGCCGAGATCGTTGAGCAGCCGGGTCCGGCTCTCCGCCGGCAGTGCGCCGTCCAGGGTGCCGCGCCGATCGAGCCGGATCAGCAGCTCGACGTTGAGGCGCAGGCTGGTGAGCGGGGTCTTGAGCTCGTGGGCGGCGTCCTCGGCGAGCAGCCGCTGGGCCCGCCGGGAGTCCCGCAGCGCGGCGAGCATGTCGTTGATCGACTGAATCAGCCGCCGGATCTCCCCACCGCCCTCATCCGGGATGTCGGCGTCGAGGTCCCGGGTGTGCGCGACGCGTACCGCGGCGGCGGTCAGCCGGTCGATCGGTGCCAGCCCGGCCCGCGCCACGGCACGCCCGACGAGGGCGCCGCCGACCACGCAGAGCAGCCCGATCAGCAGCATGCCCAGCCCGAACCGGGTGATCGGGCTGTCGTCGTCGGTGACGCGGGCCACCTGGACCGCGCCGTCGCCCGCCCGCAGCGTGTAGATGAGGTAGCCGCCGCTGTCGTCCGACTCCAGCAGATCGGCCGACGCGCCCTGCGCCACGCGCCCGGCGTGCTCGCTGACCGGGGGCAGCGCGGGTTGGCCGGCCGGGGTCCGGGTCGAGCCGTCGGGCAGGACGACCCGCACCAGCCGACCGGATCCGGGATACGGCGGTAGCCGGACCTGCGCCGGACCGGCGCGCTCCGCGTTCGTCGCCAGGACGCGGGAGTCGGCGCGCAGCTGATCCTCGGCGGTGTCCTGCAGCTCCGAGTTCAGTAGCTCGATGCCCACCTGGAAGGCCACGAACACGCTGGCCGCGATTGCCGTCGCCGCGATCACCGTCAGCCTGGTCCGCAGGGACCGCCGGCGCCACCACCGGGCCGGCCGGCGCGGTTCGCGGCCGGCGGGCCCGCTCACGGAGGAGTCTCCCGCAACGTGTATCCCAGGCCGCGCAGCGTGTAGATCAGTCGCGGCTCGCCCTCGGCCTCCATCTTGCGGCGCAGATAGCTCACGTACACCTGGAGGTTGTTGGCGGTGGCGCTCATGTCGAAGCCCCAGACCGCCTCGAACAGCGCGTCGCGGGTCAAGACCCGGGTCGCGTTGCGCATGAGGACCTCCAGGAGGGAGAACTCGGTCCGGGTCAGGCGCAGCGGCCGCCCGCCCCGGCACGCCTCGAACCTGTCGGGATCGAGCCGGACGTCGGCGAACGACAGGATCTGCGACTCCCCGTCGGGCGGCGTGCGCCGGCGCAGCAGTGCCCGCACCCGGGCCAGCAACTCCTCGGTGGCGAACGGCTTGGGCAGGTAGTCGTCGGCGCCCGCGTCCAGCCCCGCGACCCGGTCGGAGACCTGGTCACGGGCGGTCAGCATCAGCACCGGAAGATCCCGGCCCGCGGCCCGCAACCGCCGGCAGGTCTCCAGCCCGCCGAGGCGGGGCATCATCACGTCGAGGATCAGCAGGTCCGGCGTGTCACCGCCGGCCCCCCCGACCCCGTCGAGCACGGCGAGACCGTTGGCGACGGTGCTGGTGTCGTAACCCTCGACCTGGAGCACCCGTTCCAGCGACTCACGGATGGCCCTCTCATCATCCGCGATCATGATCCGCACGCCGGCCCGCCCCCTCCCAGTCGATGCTTTTTCCGCTCATTGTCCCCGGTCAACCTGAGAGCAGGATTAGCGCGCCGCCGAGATCACCGCCGCGGCCTCCGGGCGGTGATCTCGGCGGTGCGGCCGCCCCCCGGCCGCCGCGTGGTCTCCTGCTTGAGGACCTCGCCGCCCTACCCTCACCGACCCGGATCCGCCACTTCTGCGGGAGCGCGGAGCTGTGGTGAGGCGAGATGAAGCCGATCTGAGGCCGCCTGGTGGTTCGATCGGGTCAGTTGACGCATGTGCCGCATGACGCATGGTCAATGGCGACATCGCGGTATCGCGGTGAAGTTCGACGTACCGTGTCGAGACGGCCCGGTCGGCTCCGACCTTCTGGTGACCGGCGCCGGAGGGCGGCGCCGACGGATCCAAGGAGGGCTCTAGATGTCCGATGTTCGTGTTCAGAACTTCGCGATCTCGCTGGACGGTTTCGGTACCGGCGCGGGTCAGGCCGCCGACGCCCCGTTCGGACACGCAGGTGAACGCCTGCACGAGTGGATGTACACCACCCGCTTCTGGCATGAGATGGGCGGCGCCCGGGGCGGCAGTCTCGGTGCCGACCACGCCTTCGCCGCCATGCACAGCCCCGGCATCGGCGCCGAGATCATGGGCGCCGGCAAGTTCGGCCCGCCCGGCTGGCAGGACGACCCCGGCTACAAGGGCGCCTGGGGACCCAACCCGCCCTTCCACACCCCGGTC
>NZ_SMKB01000215.1:0-11943 GCF_004348575.1 Actinomadura sp. 7K534 | reverse complement strand
GTCCACGTCCCGCGCCGTCCCGGCCAGCGTCCGCCCGCCGGGCAGCTCCACCCGCACCGTGCGGCCGAGCGTGGCGCACAGGTCCTTGTAGGCGGTGCGCAGCCCGCTGGTCTCCGGATCACCGCCGAGCGCCGTCCACTCCCGGTACCAGGTCGCGAACTCGCGCAGGATCGCGCGCAGCAGCGGCGCCCGGTCGCTCAGCGGCGCCCCCTCGATCGCGAGGGACGTCGCCGTCTGCACCGGCAGCTCCGACTCCCGCAGCCCGACGTTCAGCCCGACCCCGATGACGAGGCCCCCGTCGATCTTCTCGGCGAGGATCCCGGCGAGCTTCCGCTCCCCGACCATCAGGTCGTTCGGCCATTTGAGGCGCGCGTCCACGGCGACGTCTCCGCCCGCGAGGAACCCCTCCCCCTCCTGCGCCCACGCCGTCATGCGCCGGACGGCGGTCGCGACGGCGACGCCGGTCAGCAGCGGCGCCCACCCGAGCGCCGGCACCGGCACGTCCGGCCGCAGCAGCATGGAGAACATCAGCCCGGACCGCGGCGGCGCCGTCCAGGACCGGCCCTGCCGGCCGCGGCCCGCCGTCTGCATCTCCGTGACGAGCACGGTGCCCTCGGGCGTCCCCTCGGCGGCCCGCTCCGCGAGGTCGGCGTTGGTCGAGCCCGTCGAGTCCACGACGCGGACGTCCCGCCAGAACCCCCCTTCGCCGACCAGCGCCCGCCGAAGGGCCGCCTCATGCAAGGGAGGCCGATCAAGATCCCCATAAGGTGAGTCGCTCACGCCCCCATCCAACCCCACTGTGCTGATTGCAGTGCCCTTGGCGGTCAGGCCCTGGGGGCCTTTCCTTCGGCGGGCACTGCCTGAGATCGCTGCATCGCTCCGTCTCGCCTAGCGGCTCGCTGCGCGATCAGGTTTCTTGCTTCACTCGAAACCTGCCTCCGGACGCGATCGCGACTGTTCAGGTTGTGGCGGGGTTGCTGTGCCGGCTGCTGTGCCTTCGCCAATAGAGTTCGCCTCATGGATGGTGTGACGTTGCGGCGGGACGGGCATGTCGCGGAGATCGTGCTGGACCGGGCGGAGGCGCTCAACGCCCTGTCGACGGCGATGGCGCGGCGGCTCGCGGCGGTGTGCGCGGAGGTGGCGGCGGACGCCTCGGTCCGCGCGGCGGTGCTGAGCGCCGCCGGCGAGCGGGCGTTCTGCGTCGGCGCCGACCTCAAGGAGCGCAACGCGATGACCGACGCGGAGATCATGGCCCAGCGGCCGGTCTTCCGGGCCGCGTTCGGCGGCGTCCTGAACCTGCCGCAGCCGGTCATCGCCGCCGTGCACGGCTTCGCGCTCGGCGGCGGCTGCGAGTTCGCGCTCTCCGCCGACCTGATCGTCGCGGACGAGACGGCCGTGTTCGGGCTGCCCGAGGTGAGCGTCGGCCTCGTCCCCGGCGGCGGCGGGACGCAGCTCGCCCTGCGCCGCCTCGGCCCCGCCAAGGCCGCCGACCTGGTCTTCACCGGCCGCCGGCTGAACGTCGACGAGGCCCTGGAGCTCGGGCTCGCCGACCGCAAGGTCCCCGCGGGGGCCGCCCGCGACGAGGCGCTGGCCCTGGCCGGTGTGATCGCCCAGAACTCCCCGGTGGCCGTCCGCGCCGCCAAGCGCGCCCTCCGCCAGGGCGGCGGCGTCGGCCTCGACGCCGGGCTCGACCTGGAGGAGAACGCCTGGCGCACCGCCGCGTTCTCGGCCGACCGCCGCGAGGGGATCGCCGCCTTCAACGAGAAGCGCAAGCCCGCCTGGCCGTCCTGACCGCCCCGGGCGGTCCGGGTCAGCCGGTGTTCTGCAGGCCGGCGGCCACGCCGTTGACGGACAGGAGGAGCAGCGTCTCCAGGTGGGCGCGCTCCTCCTCGTCGGTGACGCCCGCGCGAAGCGCCCTGAGCGCGCGGAGCTGCAGGTGGGAGAGCGCGTCCACGTACGGGTTGCGCAGCTCGACGGCCCGGGAGAGGACGCGGCGGTTCTCCAGCAGGCGCTCGTGGCCCGTCACCGCCAGGACGAGGCGGTGGGTGCGGTCGTACTCGGCGAGGACGGTCTCGGTCAGTTCCGGGCGGCCGCCCAGCGCCAGGTAGCGCTCGGCGATCGCGCGGTCGGACTTGGCCAGGCTCATCTCGGCGTTGTCGAGCAGGGTGTTGAACAGCGGCCACGACTCGTACGCCTCGCGGAGCTCGGCCAGGTCGCGGCCGTCGGCGGAGACGGCGGCGAGGCCGCTGCCGAGGCCGTACCAGCCGGGGAGGTTGACGCGGGTCTGCGTCCAGGCGAACACCCACGGGATGGCGCGCAGGTCCTCCAGGCCGCGGGCGGCCTTGCGGCGGGCCGGGCGGGACCCGATGCGCAGCTCCGAGATCTCCTCCAAGGGGCTGACCTGGGAGAACCAGGCGGCGAAGTCCTCGGTCTCGACGAGCGCGCGGAACGCCGCCCGCGCGGCCTCGCTGATCTTGTCGGCGAGCGGGCGGTAGCGGGCGGCGGCGTCGCGGGCGCGGTCCTGCACGGCGCCGGTCGAGGCGAGCAGCACCGCGCTGGTGACCTGCTCGACGTGCCGCCCGGCGATCTCGCGCCGGCCGTAGCGGGCGAAGATGACCTCGCCCTGCTCGGTGACCTTGAAGCGGCCCGCGACCGAGCCCGGCGCCTGCGCCAGGATCGCGCGGTTGGCGGGGCCGCCGCCGCGGCCGAGGGAGCCGCCGCGGCCGTGGAACAGCGTCAGCCTGATGTCGTGGCGGGCCGCCCACGCGGCGAGCGCCTCCTGCGTGTCGTACAGCCGGAGGGTCGCGCTCGCCGGGCCGAGCTGCTTGGCCGAGTCGGAGTAGCCGAGCATGACCTCCAGCCGGCGCCCGGTGTCGGCCAGCCGGCGGCGGACGGCCGGGATCTCCAGCATCCCGTCGAGGACGGACGGTGCGCGTTCGAGGTCCTCCCCGGTCTCGAACAGGGGGATGACGTCGAGGACGGGCGCCTGCTCGCCGAGGGAGGCGGCCAGCTCGTGGACGTTGGCGACGTCCTCGGCGGAGCGGGTGAACGAGACGATGTAGCGGTGGCAGGCGCGGACGCCGAAGCGGCCCTGGATCCACGCGATGACGCGGAGGGTCTCCAGGATCTCCTCGGTCATCTCCGACCGCGGCCCGCCCGCGGCCAATTCACGCAGCGCCGTCTCGTGGAGTTCGGAGTGCTGGCGGATCTCCAGTTCCGCGAGGTGGAACCCGAACGTCTCGACCTGCCAGACGAGCTGCTGGACGCGCCCGTACGCCTGCCGCGCCGCGCCCGCCCCCGCCAGTGACTCCTGGACGGTGCGCAGGTCGGCCAGCAGCTCGTCCGGGGAGCCGTAGGCGAGGTCGGCGTCGCGCTCCCGGGTCGCGGCGATCCGCGCCGCCGCGTGCAGCAGGACCTGGCGGTGCGGTTCGCCGGGCGAGCGCTTGGCGATCTCGGCGAGCAGCCGGGGATGCGCGGTGCGCGCGGCGGCGAGAACGTCGCGGAGCTCCGCCGACGCGGGCGTCGTCGTCTCGTGGACGGTCAGCTCGCGGCCGACGCGCCCGCAGGCGTTCTCCAACGCGCGCAGGATGTGGTCGGCCTGGATCACGACCGCGTCCCGGGTGACCTGCGCGGTGACGTAGGGGTTGCCGTCGCGGTCGCCGCCGATCCAGCTGCCGAACCGCAGGTAGGGGCGGGCCTCCGGCGGGCGGGCGCCGGTGCCGTCGCCGACGAGCGCGCGGTCGAGGGCACGGTAGATGTGCGGGACGACCCGGAAGAGCGTCTCGTCGAACGCGGCCATCGCGGTGCGGACCTCGTCCAGCGGGTCGAGCTTGGTGGTCCGGCGCAGCGCCGTCCGCCACAGCAGGTCGATCTCCTCGCGGAGGCTGCGCTCGATCTCGGCGCGCTCGGACGCGCCGGGGTCGCCGCCCAGCCGCGTCATCAGGTCGCTGATGCGCTGGATGCCGGTCACGACCGCGCGGCGGCGGGCCTCGGTCGGGTGGGCGGTGAAGACCGGGCGGAACTCCAGGTTCTCGACGAGGTCGGCCAGGTCGCCGTCCCCGGATTCGCGGATGTGCCGGACGGTGGCCGCGACCGAGCCGGGCACGGTGTCGCCGGTGTCGCGCTCCCGCAGCGTCCGGATGCGGTGGTGCTCCTCCGCGAGGTTCGTCAGGTGGAAGTACACGGTGAACGCGCGGGCGACCTGCTCGGCGCGTTCCAGCGGGTAGCCGTCGACGATGGCGGCGACCTCCGCGCCGGTCGTCTCGCCGCGGCGGGCCGCGATCACCGCGTGGCGGAGCCGTTCGACGTCGTCCAGCAGCCCCTGGCCGCCGTACTCGACGAGGCCGTCGCCCAGCATCGCGCCGAGCAGCCGCACGTCGCGGCGGAGCGGTTCGGGCAGGTCCTGCCGGAAGGTCTCACGCGTCTTCGTAGCCACCCGCCCCAGCGTAACGAGACCCGGTGACCGGCCCCCGCCCGCATCCGCGCCATCAGTGTGCGGTTACCCTGGCCCGCATGGCGACGGAAGCCCCTGAACCCCCGGTGGAGTACGACGTCCACACCACGGCGGGAAAGATCGCGGACCTGGAGCGGCGCAGGTACGAGGCCGTGCACGCGGGCTCGGCGCGTGCCGTCGAGAAGCAGCACGCCAAGGGCAAGATGACGGCCCGGGAGCGGATCGACGCGCTGCTCGACCCCGGTTCGTTCGTCGAGTTCGACGAGATGGCGCGGCACCGCTCCACGAACTTCGGGATGGAGAAGAACCGCCCCTACGGCGACGGCGTGGTCACGGGCCACGGCACGGTGGACGGGCGTCCCGTCGCCGTGTTCAGCCAGGACTTCACCGTCTCCGGCGGCTCCCTCGGCGAGGTGTTCGGCGAGAAGATCTGCAAGGTCATGGACCACGCGGTCAAGACCGGCTGCCCGGTGATCGGGATCAACGACTCCGGCGGCGCGCGGATCCAGGAGGGCGTGGTCGCGCTCGGCCTGTACGCCGAGATCTTCAAGCGGAACGTGCACGCGTCCGGCGTGATCCCGCAGATCTCGCTGGTCATGGGGCCGTGCGCGGGCGGCGCGGTGTACTCCCCGGCGATCACCGACTTCATCGTCATGGTCGACCAGACCTCGCACATGTTCATCACCGGGCCCGACGTGATCAAGACGGTCACCGGTGAGGAGGTGACGATGGAGGAGCTGGGCGGCGCGCACTCGCACAACTCCAAGTCCGGCGTCGCCCACTACCAGGGGTCGGACGAGGACGACGCGATCGAGTACGTGAAGGCGCTGCTGTCCTACCTGCCGTCCAACAACCTCTCCGACGCGCCCGCGTTCGACGTCTCCGTCGACCCCGCGGAGCTCGTCGAGGAGCTGGACACCCTCATCCCCGACTCGCCGAACCAGCCGTACGACATGAAGACCGTCATCGAGCACGTGCTGGACGACGGCGAGTTCCTGGAGGTCCAGGAGCTCTACGCCCCGAACATCGTCACCGGGTTCGGGCGGGTCGAGGGCCACTCGGTCGGCATCGTCGCCAACCAGCCGATGCAGCTCGCCGGGACGCTCGACATCGACGCCTCGGAGAAGGCCGCCCGGTTCGTGCGGACGTGCGACGCGTTCAACGTGCCGGTGCTGACGTTCGTGGACGTCCCCGGCTTCCTCCCCGGCACCGACCAGGAGTGGAACGGGATCATCCGGCGCGGCGCGAAGCTCCTGTACGCCTACGCCGAGGCGACCGTCCCGCTCGTCACGATCATCACGCGGAAGGCGTACGGCGGCGCCTACGACGTCATGGGCTCCAAGCACCTCGGCGCCGACATCAACCTCGCGTGGCCGACCGCGCAGATCGCCGTGATGGGCGCGCAGGGCGCGGTCAACATCCTGTACCGGCGCGAGCTGGCCGCCGCGGACGACCCGGACGCCCGCCGCGCCGAGCTGATCACCGAGTACGAGGACACCCTCGCCAACCCCTACATCGCGGCGGAGCGCGGCTACATCGACAACGTGATCAAGCCATCGGAGACGCGCGGGCAGGTCGTGCGGGCGCTGCGGGCGCTGCGCGAGAAGCGGCAGACGCTGCCGCCCAAGAAGCACGGGAACATCCCGCTCTGAACCGACCCTCCCAGGAGGTCAGGAGAATCCGTGACCGCTGACGACAAGCCCTTCCTCCAGATCGTCCGGGGCGACCCGGGACCGGAGGAGATCGCGGCGCTCGTGGCCGTGCTGACCGCCCGCGCCCGGGCGGCCGCCGCCGCCCGGGACGGCGGCGGGCCGGCCCGGCCGTCGCGCTGGTCGGACCGCGCCCGGCTGGTCCGCGCGGCGCCCGCGGACGACCTCCGGCCGCGCGGCGCGGGCGCGTGGCGGGCCAGCGCCCTGCCGCGCTGACCCCCGCCCGGCGGTGCCCTGCGCCGGGCCGTCCGCCGGGTCCCCGACGCGACGTTGTAACCGTGGTTCACACCCAGGGGCGGCCCGGCACGAATAAGGTGGAAGGCCATGGCCACCTCGGAGTTCGTTCCCCAGCCCGCGCGGTACGCGATTTTCGTCGACGCGGGATACCTTTACGCGGCCTCCGGTGCCCTGCTGCTCAGCTGCGGGTCCAGGCGCGAGTACCGCGTCGCCGCGGAGAAACTGATCAAGGCGCTGACCAGCCACGCCGACGACCAGCTGCTCGGTGAGCTGCTGCGGGTGTACTGGTTCGACGCCGCGCCGAAGCGGCAGCCGACCGTCGACCAGCGCGTCATCGCGAACCTCCCGCTGGTGAAGCTGCGGCTCGGCAATTTGAACGCCCAGGGCCAGCAGAAGGGCGTGGACGCCCAGCTCCGCGCCGACCTGGAGGCCCTCGCCCGGCACCGCGCCATCACCGACGCGGTGCTGCTGGCCGGCGACGAGGACATGCTGCCCGCCGTGGAGGCCGCCCAGCGCTACGGCGTCCGCGTGCACCTGTGGGGGGTCGAGCCGACGCACGGCTCCAACCAGGCCGAGTGGCTGGTGTGGGAGTCGGACACGGTCGAGGTGCTGCCCGCCGACTTCCTCCGCCCCTACTTCACCAAGGCGAAGGTGCTGCCGGTGCCCGCGCCCGGGAGCGCAGCCGCCGTCCGGGACGCCGCGGCCGCCGCGCAGCGCACCAGCCCCGTCCCGTCCCCGTCGCAGGTCTTCGCGGGACGGCCCCCGGCGGTGAAGCCGCCGCCCGGCACCGTCCGCACCGCCGTGGCGGTCCCCGCAGGGGCGACGCCCGCGACGGTGGCCGCGTCGATGAACTCCGCGCCCGCCACGAGCGACGGCAAGCTCGGGCCCGACCGGGACCACATGCTGGAGATAGGCGAGCACGTCGCCCAGAAGTGGATCTTCGAGCGGGGCCGGGACAACATCCGCGACCTGCTGCCCGGCCCGATCCTGCCGCCGGTCATCGACAAGGAACTGCTGATCGAGGCCGAGAAGGAGCTGGGCTCCTCGCTGCGGCCCTACCAGGAGGCCCGCACCTGGCTGCGCGACGGCTTCTGGGAGCGCGTGTACCGCGAGTTCGGCATCGGCTTCGGCAAGTCCGACTAGCTCCGTCCCGCCCGTCCCCCGCCGTCTCTCCGGCACCGCGACCACGTTTCGCAGTTGACCGGACACCGACGGTCGTCCCCCGGTAAGGTCCCCGCCGTGTGAGGGGGAGACCGTGCAGGGACGCCAGGCAGGACGATCACGGGTCGCGCTCCCGTTCACCGTGCTCGCCTGCATCGTGCTGGCCTGCGGCGTCCTGACCGGGTGCGAGTCACCGGTCCCGTTCCACCGGCCCGGCGAGGGATCCCCGGACGGCCCGGTCGTGGGCCTCGGCGGCCCCGCGCCGTACCTGTCCGCGCACCCCGACGCCGATGCGCGCCGACACGGCGACCCCTCCCCCGGCTCGTCCGGCGGCGTCCCGGTCGCCCCCGCGGGCGGACACGTCTACGCCGCTACCGGGCCCGGAATGATCGCCCCGCACGCGCAGGACGTGCCCCCGCGGCTCTACGTCGCGCACGGGCGGGCCGTCGAGGTCATCGACCCGCACACGCTCCGGACCGTCGGGCGGCTGCACCTCGGCGCGGCGGTCTCGCGGGTCGTGCCGTCCTGGGACCTGCGGCGGCTCTGGGCCGCCGACCCCGCGTACGGCACGCTCGTCCCGTTCGGGCCGCGCGGCGGCGAGCGCGGCCGCGCGATACCGGCCGGGGCTCCGGCCGCGCTGTACTTCTCCCCGGACGGGCGGTACGCGCTGGTCCTCGCCCACCGGCCGCACCGCGTCGACGTCCGCCACCCGCACACGATGCGGCGCAAAGGGTCGGTCGCGCTGCCGTGCGCCGCCGGATACGCCGACTTCACGCCGGACGGGTCGTCCCTCGTGGCGACGTGCGGTCCCGCCGGTGCGCTCGCCCGCGTGGACCTCCCGACCGGCCGCGTCTCCGGGACGATCCGGCTCCCGGAGGGCGCGCGTCCCGGCGACCTGCGGCTGTCCCCGGACGGGACCCTGTTCTATGTGGCCGACCCGGTGAAGGGTGGCGTCTGGCTCGTGGACGCCGCGCGGTTCGCCGCGCTCGGCTTCGTCCGCACCGGGCCGGGCGCGCGGGGGCTCTCGGTCGGCCGGGACGCGAGCCGCCTCTTCGTCGTGGGCAGCGGGACGCTCACCGCCGTCCGGTTCGGCACCCGGCGGGTCGCGTCCCGCTGGCCGCTGCCCGGCGGCGGCACACCGGTCCCGGGCGGCATGTCGCCGGACGGGGCGGCGCTGTGGCTCGCCGACCCCCGCGGCTACGTCTACGCCGTGTCCACCAGGACCGGACGGGTCGTGCGGAAGGTCCGCGTCGGGGGGCGCCCGGCGGGCCTGGCCGTCCATCCGCAGCCCGGCCGGTTCTCGCTGGGCGGCACCGGCCTGTACCGGTAGCCGCCCGCCTGCGAGGGGCCGCGTCAGCGGGTGCTGACGCTGTGCCAGTCGGGCAGCAGCTCCTCCACCAGCGACTCCGTCTCCGGCTGGAGCCGGTCGAAGTACGGGTCGCGGCCGACGCGGGCGCGCAGCTCGTCCACGACCACCCGCAGCTGGGCCACGTCGCCGGTCGCGTGGGTGGCGCGGAGCAGGTCGCGCCACATGCCCTCGTCCTCGGGGGCGAGCCGCAGGCCGGCGCGCGCCGCGCTGACCGCGCCGCGCGCGTCGCCCTCGTCCAGCCGCAGCACGACCAGCCGGTGCGCCACGTCCATGACCCGCGCGGACGCCTCGTACTCCAGGTCGTGGTCGGCCAGCCACGCGTACCGGCCGCGGGGGCGGTCCGCGAGGAGCGGGCCGCGGACGAGGTCGAGCGCGTAGGTCATGTAGGCCGTCTCCGACCCGGGCTCCGCCGCCGACCGCCACACCAGCCAGCGGAACACGTTGAGGTCGACCCGCACCTCCGAGCCGAGCCTGATCCGGCCGCGCTCGTCGGTGTAGAGGTTCGGGCGGCCGCGCGCGTCCCGGCCGAGCCAGTCCGACACGCGCGCCACGCACGCGTCGCGGACGGCGGGGGTCGTCCCGCGCGGCCAGATCGCGCCGGACAGGACCGTCGGGTGGACGCCCTCCGGGTGCGCCGCCAGGTACACCAGGAGCTCGGTGCACAGCGCGCGGCGGTCGTCGTCCATCGGCCCCGGCGCCTCGACCTCGATCGGGCCGAGCAGCCGGATGTCGACCGACGACTCGTGCGCGCTCGGCGGCTCCGCCCCGCCGGCGAGGCCCGGCAGCTCGACGGAGTCGAGCCGGCCCGCCGCCCGGAACAGCTCGAACACGCCGCGGTAGTCGTCGTCGGCGACGAGCTGCGCGTCGACGTCGAAGCCGAGCACGCCCGCCTGGAGGCGGCCGCCCTCGTCGACGTCCCACGTCCAGGTGGCGCCCTGCACGTCGCCGGGGACGAGGTAGCCGGCGGCCATCCGGGTCCCGGTGCGGGCGAGCGCGACGAGCCGGTCCGCCTCCCGCTCCGACGGCTGCGCCGCCATGATCAGGTAGTGCGGCATCCACGCCTCGCCGAACACGCCGCGGCAGCGTCCGGTGAGCACCGAGTCGACGCCGGACGCGGCGAGCGCCTGCCGCACCTCCTCGGCGCGTCCCTCCAGCTCGGGCAGCGCGTCGGCGAGCGTCGGCACGGCCCGGACCCGGTCGGGGGCGATCTCCGCCAGGCCCTCGCCCAGCTCCCCGTCGAACCCGACGAGCGTGATGCGCATGTGGTCGGACCAGCGGTTGGTGGCCAGCTCCATCGCGATCGCCGACAGCGCCGCGCGGCGGACGTCGTCGGGGCCGCGCAGCGCGATGAGCCCGTGCGCGGCCTCCAGGTCGACGAGGATCCGGCCGTTGTCGTTCGTGCCGATCGACACGAGGCCCGGGTAGGGGGCGAGGACGTCGCCGAGGTCGGCGGCCTCCAGCTCCGGCAGCGCCTCGCTGTGCAGCCGCCACACCTGGCCGTCGTCGAACGCCTGCCACGGCGCGGGCGGATTGCGGTCGGCGGGCGCGATCCACAGGTCGAGGCTGCCCGGCCCGGTGCGCGGGCTGCCGAGGTGCACCCCGTAGATGGTCGGGAGCGTGCGGCCGCCCGCCGCCATCGACTTCGACAGGTGCCGCAGCCCGAGGTCGAGCAGCCGCGCGGACTCGTCGTCGGCGCCGAGCCGCAGCGCCCGCTCCGCCTCGGCCGCCGCCCCCTCCGGCCGGACGATCATCTTGCCGAACGCGCGGTGCCACAGCTGGACGCGGCGGCGCCGGCCGAGCGCGACGACCAGCCCGGCGGCGAGCAGCGAGGCGGCCGCGAGGCCGTGCGGCCAGCCGAGGTCGACCGTCCCGCCGGTGTCGTCCTGCCGGTCCGCGCCCTGGCCGGGCACGGACGCGCCGCCGCTCTCGGCGTCGCCGCCCATCTCGCCGGACGGGCCGCCGTGGACGGGCGGCTGCGCCGGTGCCTGCTTCTCGGGCGCCTGCTTCTCGGGCGCCTGCTTCTCCGGCACGGTCGGCTGCGGGGCGGTGGGCGGGGCGGTGGGCTGGGTCTCCGGCACCGTCGGCTGGGGTGCGGTGGGCGCGGCCGTGGGCGGCGCCTGGGACGCCGGCGGCCGCGGCTTCTCCGTCTCCCGCGGCTGCTCGGGCTTCTCCGGCTTCTCCGGCCGGTCGGGGACGGCGTGCCCGTACCGGAAGTACTCGTCCAAGTCCTCGGCGGGGATGACCTTCGCGCCCTTGGCGTCCGCCGGCAGCTCCAGAATCCAGCCCGGCCGGATGAGGCTGGCGATCGTCAGCCGCGTCCCGTCCGGCTGCACGCGGTTCTTGTTGAGGGCGAAGATCTCCTTGTAGCGGCGCCCCTCGCCCAGGCACTTCTCGGCGATCTCCCACAGGCTCTCGTGGTGGCGGCCCTCCGGCGGCTGCACCCGGTAGATCTTCGTGGTGGCGGCCTTCGCCAGCGGTTCCGCGGCGAGGTCCGCGGCGGCGGCCCGGTCGGCGGCGGCGCTCGGGGCGCGCTCCGGCACGGTCGCCGCAACCGGGCGGAACTCCTGCGCCTGGGTCTGCGCGGGCGGGCGCTGCGACAGCCCGCCGGCGGACAGCGCGGGCATGATCGCGGTGGTGGCGGTGAACAGCAGCAGCGCCGCCACGACGAGCCAGTGCACCAGCGACTGCGTCCCGCCGGCGAGCGGCACCCGCGCCGGAACGCCGACGCCGCGGACGCCCGCGTAGACCTCGACGACCACGCACGCCGCGAACTGGAGCCAGGCGAGCCACACCAGCGCGACGAGGACGCCGATGAGAGCACCGGGGCCGATCCGCCGGGTGAGGTCCGAGGTGGACGGCACCGTGTCCGGCAGCGGCGAGCCGAACAGGACGAGGAGCGCGGCCGGGACGCCGGCCAGCAGCACCGCCAGCGCGATGATCGCTCCGATGCCGGCGAGCACGTCGACCGCGCTGCGCTGCCTCCCGCCGGGCCGCCCGCCGCCCCGCTCCGGGGC
>NZ_SMKB01000214.1:0-12113 GCF_004348575.1 Actinomadura sp. 7K534 | reverse complement strand
TGATCGGACACCCCGAACGTGCCGGTTTCACCAAAGCGACCTCACCTCCGACTGGTTGCAACCCCGAGCCCCGAATGAGTCGGCTCGGCCGGCCGTTGGACTCCGCTGTCTACAAGCAGCCCGAGGGTGATGCCGTCCAGTCCTTAGAGACCGGCTCGGCTGGCCGGTGGGGCCCCCGGCCTACCGCTGGACGGCCCCGACCCCGAGTGAGTCCAGGGGCACGGCGAGAAGTGCTCACGGGCCGTCCCGAGGACCGCTCGGGGAGCTGTCTACGGCAGCCCGTGGACGATGCTGGCCAGCCCCGCCGACGGGGCGGCGAAGGCCCGTTGCGAGCTCTCTGCAGCTCGTCACAGTGCGGCGGCGTAGGCGGCGGCCAGACGTTCCATGACGCCGGGACCTTCCCGGTCAGGGGCTGGCTCGCCGAGATGGATGGTTCGCAGCTCGGCCATGAACTCCTCCCATAGGTCGGGCCCGCCGGCCGCAAGTAGCTCAGCGCGTACGCGTAGCCGCTTGGTGGTCGGCCGATGCTGCAGTCCCCACTCGCCGAGCTGTGCGAACACCGGCACCAGCCGAATCGACGCCTCGGTCAAGCTGTAGGCGGCACGACGTCCGGGCCCCGCGTCCTCCCGGGTCAGCAGCCCGGCGGCGACCAGCCGCTTCAACCGGTCGGACAGGATGTTGGACGCGATCCCCTCCTCCGATCCGGCCAGCAGTTCCCTGAAGTGGCGCCGGTTGCCGAACATCACGTCCCGCAGCACGAGCAGGCTCCAACTGTCACCGAACGCCTCGACCGCGGCATTGATCGGACACCCCGAACGTGCCGGTTTCACCAAAGCGACCTCACCTCCGACTGGTTGCAATCTACTACCGGCCTCTCCCGTCGCCGGGGCCGACCGCTTGCAACCCGCAATCAGCCTTGAAGGCCGTGAAGGGGGGCACCCCGCGACCGCAGACCATGGACGGAAGGGTGCTCCTGCGGTCAAGACTTCCTTGGACGGTTTCGTGGCCTCCCCTGACTACGGGATGGACTGGATGACCGGCGTCACCTTCCATCCGACCTGGTTGAGGAGCGACTGAACCACCGGCGCGTCCTTCGGCGCTGATCTGCCACGGCGAGACCACGACTTCGTCGCAGCAGACGCCTTGTTATGAGTGGCCCACCGACCCCACCCGCACCTGTGACAGCGCCCCCGGAGGCCCCGTCGATGAACGCGGCCTACGCGTTCATGACCGTGTTCTCTCCTCCAGGCCGGCCATTCGACAGGGCTCAAGTCGTGCCGGATTGGATGACCTGGCTCCCCGGGATGAGCGGAGATGCGAGAACGACGGACGCAGGACTGTGCGTTGCGTTGGTGCGTCACTCGTGGAGTCGCAGCACGACACGCTTTGTGAAGCCTCCTCGTTCGGCTGCCTTGGCTGAGCGCCTTTCTTCCAGCTCTTCTGGCGTCAGGCCGTGGAGGGCTCCGAGGGCGTGAATGACTTCCAGCAGGTCGGGAAGCTCTGCAGGGTCTCCGCTCGCCGTGTACTCACCTGCCTCCTCGTAGAGCTTCGTGCGCAACAGTGAGGCGTACTCGCCGGGGTTCGCAACACGGGTTTCCGGCACGCGCCCATCGGCTTGGATGATCTCGGGAATGCGGTCCCGGACCAGCTTTTCGGCACGTCCGCCGCCCTCTCCGACCGGATGAACCACGGCGCCGTTCCGCCGGTCCAGGGACTGGATCCACTTCACCGCCACCGCCGCGGTCTGAACCAGTTCGGTCCGGAGGGCAGCGGGCTCAGATTCGGCCAGGGCCTCGAAGAACTCTTCCGTGAGGATGTGCCGCCAGGTCAGCTCACCCTGTGACCCCGCCGCGGTGCACTGTCGCTTGGCCTCATCTGCGCGCTCGGTGAACTCCGGTCCGCTTCCATCGGGAAAGTCCTGGACACCCCACATCCGGTCTTGGGCCTCGCGTTCGGTCGCGATGTCCTGCAGGACTTTCCCGAGCGAACCTGGCACGCCATCGTTCTCCATGCAGCCCGACGCTACTGCGGCGCCACTGACTCCGACGGAAGTATCGCCTCAGCTGCGTGCGAAGGCTTGAAGGCACTGCTTGGCCATTTCCCATCCGCGAGCGTCGGGGTGGGGCGGTCCGTCTTCGTCGTGCTCGCGGTGCTGCCAGGACGCCCCGGCGGGCTCCATCGCGGCGGGCGCCGTCCGGCCCAGAGGCCCGTCGGTGGTCGGGGGCTCGACCGGCTGGGTCCAGGGAGCGGCGTGCGCATCAGCGTCAGGTGGGTGTGGCGTGCTCGGGTTCGCAGCTGAGGACCTCGTGCAGGACGGGCGGTAGCTCGTCCCAGAGCCACTCGTTCAAGGTCCCCGGAAAGTCCGCCGGCTGCCGGATGCGTAGGCGGTCGGGTGTCATCCGGGTGAGGCGTATCGGGACGGGGCCGTCGTCCCACATCGGGTCGCGGTTCCCCCAGTAGTAGGAGAAGTCGGCACTCGTCAGCATCAGCTCGGTGGGCAAGATGTGCTCACCCGGGTGCCGGCCCAACGGAAGCAGCCGCTGCGCGGTCGTGCGGAGGACGTTGAGCGCGGCGAGGTCGTGCGGGCAGGCGACGTCGGCGACCTCGAGTTCGGGCAGGCCGAATCGGCACAGGCCGCTGGTGGTGAGCCGGACGCAGGCACAGCCGTCGACGGCGTCCTCCTCGGCCGGGCAGCGGCCGGCGTTCCGGAAGGGCGGTAGTGCGGCGCCGATCCAGTTGTCGGCGAGGACGAACTCGTCGAACCGTCCGAAGGGGACGACGGGCAGTACCTGGTTCAGGGTGAGGTCCACCGGAAGGCCGCAGAGCGATTCGGCGATCGCCCTGGCGGCCGCGCGTGCGAGGTGGGGGCCCGAGGGAAGGTCCCCCACGGGCAGGACGGACGTGACCCCTACGTGCCGTGTGGCCTTCCGGACCCGCTCGGTGTCGTCCTCGTCGGCGGCCGTGACACCGCTCAGATCCCACGGCGAGTCCGCCGCGCGATGGGCGGCGATGATGAGCCGGGGTGTCCCGAGGCACATCGACACCGCGGCCGCGAACGGGGCGGGCAGCAACTGCCGGATCGTCGCCGCGACGTCGCCGGGGTCCTCGTCGGCGGCGACGACGAAGCCGGCGGTCGTCTCTTCGGGAACCGTGATGGTGATGGGCATGGCGGTCTCCTCGGGTCCTCGGACGGGGTCAATGCCGTCCAGCTTCGAGGAGGCGGCGGGGGAGAACGAAGAGAACGCGAACCTGTGGATAAAGGGAAGCAAGTAGTCGCGGATGTCTTACTTGCGGCGATTAGAAGGCGCAGGGGACGGACTTGATTCCGTTGATGAAACTGGTGCGCTGCCGGACTGGGGCGTCCGTGGCGTGTAGGCGCGGAAGGCGCTTGTACAGCTCGCGGAGCAGGACCGTCACTTCACGCCGAGCAAGGTGGGCTCCAAGGCAGAAATGAGGTCCGGGCGCACCGAAACCGACATGCGGATTGGGAGAGCGGGTGATGTCGAACGTATGCGGGTCCTTGAACACCCTCTCATCCCGATTGGCCGAGTTGTAGTACAGGATCACCCGGTCGCCAGTTCGGTAAAGGTGGCCCTCCAGTTCGTAGTCGCGGGCCAGGGTACGGCGCATCCACGTCACAGGAGTGGCGTAGCGGACGACCTCCTCGACGGCGTCCGGTAGCCGCTGCTCAAGGTCTGCGAGGAGGATGTCCCGCTGGCCTGGATGGTCGGTGAGGAGGACGAGGGCATGCGACAGCGCATTGCGTGTGGTCTCATTCCCCGCAACCACGAGGAGCGTGAAGAAGCGGCCCAGCTCGCGTTCGTCCAGGGCCTCACCGTCCACGTTCGCATGTGTCAGCGCGGTGACGAGGTCGTCCGCCGGCTTATCGCGGCGCACACGGCTCAGCTCGGCCATGAGCTCGTGCAGATAGGAGAACTTCTCCGCGAGCATGGTGGCCCGGTCCTTGCCGTCCGGGCCGACATGGTCCGGGTCGCCGACGCCGAGGATCAGGTCCGTGGCGTCGATGACGTCGTCGTACGCCGACTCCGGGATGCCCATCATGGAGCAGATGATCTGCAGTGGCATCGGCATGGAGACGTGCCGGACGAAGTCGCACGGTCCACGCTCGGCCAACTCGTCCACGATGCGTCGCGCCAGGACGGCCACATCGCCCGCGACCCGTTCGACCAGGCGGGGAGTGAAGGAGCGGGAGACGATGCGCCGGAGCCTGGCATGGCGGGGATCGTCGAGACTGATCATCGAACCGACGTAGTCGGCCACGGGCGGCGGGTCGGCGAGGCTGACGGCGGTGGGCTGGGAACTGAAGACCTCGGGCTTCCGGCTCGCCTCGGCGACCTGCCCGTACCGGGTCAGAGCGTAAAAGCCGGATTCGTCTGACAGGGGGCAGTAGACGGGACCCTCCGCGGCCCGAAGCGCGGCGAACATTTCGTCCCGCTCCGCGTAGGGCTTCGCCCAGAAATCCAGGCTGGCCAGGCTCTTCTCTACAAGGGAGGGCATACGTGGTGCCGCCTTCCATCCGGGTTACCGCAGTCAGGCTAACCCGATGACCGGCACCACGCGATCAATAGCGGGCGGGTGCGGAAACCCGCCCGCTATGCGCCGGTGCCGATCTAACGGCACGCCCCGGAAAGAGAACCTCGAACCGGCACCTTTCAGCGGGCGGACTGCTCCACATAGTGACGCTCGTTCGGGCCCACGTACACCTGTCGAGGCCGGCCGATTTTGGTGGACGAGTCGTTGAGCATCTCGCGCCACTGGGCGATCCAGCCGGGCAGCCGGCCGAGGGCGAACAGGACGGTGAACATGTTGGCCGGGAAGCCCATCGCCTTGTAGATGACGCCGGTATAGAAATCGACGTTCGGGTAGAGCTTCCGCTCGACGAAGTAGTCGTCGCTCAGCGCGACCTCTTCGAGGCGCATGGCGAGGTCGAGCAGCGGGTCGGACATGCCGAGGGCGTCGAGGACCTTGCTCGTCGCCTTCTTCACGACGGCGGCGCGCGGGTCGTAGTTGCGGTAGACGCGGTGCCCGAAGCCCATCAGCTTGACGCCGGGCTCCTTGTTCTTGACGCGCCGCACGAACGCGTCGATGTCGTCGCCGGTCTCGTGGATTCCTTCCAGCATCTCCAGGACCGCCTGGTTGGCGCCCCCGTGCAGCGGGCCGAACAGGGCGTCGACCCCAGCCGACACCGACGAGAACAGGTTCGCCTGGCTGGACCCCACGAGACGCACGGTCGAGGTCGAACAGTTCTGCTCGTGGTCGGCGTGCAGGATGAAGAGCATGTCGAGCACGCGCATGATCTCAGGGTCGATCTCGTACGGCTGCGTGGGCAGCCCGAACGTCATGCGCAGGAAGTTCTCCACGTACCCGAGGGAGTTGTCCGGGTAGAGCAGCGGCTGGCCGTTGGAGGTCTTATACGCGTACGCCGCGATGGTGGGCAGCTTGGCTATGAGCCGGATGCTGGACTTGTCGACCTGCTCGGGCTCGAAGGGGTCGAGGCTGTCCTGGTAGAACGTCGACAAGGCGCTGACCGCGGACGACAGGACCGCCATGGGATGCGCCTTGCGCGGGAAGGCGGAGAAGAACGCGCGGAACTTCTCGTCCAGCAGCGTGTGGTTGCGGACGCTGTCGGTGAAGTTGTCCAACTGGTCGGACGTTGGCAGCTCGCCATAGATCAGCAGGTACGCGACCTCAAGGAAGGACGATTTCTCCGCCAGCTCCTCGATGGGGTAACCCCTGTACCGGAGGATGCCCGCCTCACCGTCGATGTAGGTGATCGCCGACGTGGTGGACGCCGTGTTGGTGAAACCGGGATCGAGCGTGACGTGACCCGTCTCCTTGAGGAGCCGGCCGACGCCCAGGCCCGAAGGACCCTCCGTGGCCTCGGTCACCTCCAGTGGCATCCGGCCGCCCGCGTGGCTGAGCTCGAAATCCGACATGCTCGTCACTCCCAACTGCGTCCACACCTGCGGAGACGTCCGCTCGTCCCGTCGTTCATCGTATCCACGTGATCACATGGGCCAATCGTTGCCCTCTGCGTAGTTCGCGGGCCGGCGCCCAGAACCGAGCCCATACGGCCCAGGGCGGATGCCGACGAGTCCTCGACCGCTTCAACCGCGGCGTTCGTCGAGCGTGAGAAGAATCTCAACGCACTGGCGCATGTCCCTGCGGAGGAGGCTCCCGCAGCGTCGGCAACTCGGCGGTGATCTCGACGAGCGTCCGCTCCTGCACCCCGATCAGCTGCTCCACATCGGCGGGCGGCCACTCCTCGCCGTAGTGCGCGTCCAGCAACGTCGACAGCGCGACGAGGATCTGCTCCGGCGTGGGGCGTTCCCCAGGATCCTTCAGGAGGCAGCGCGTCACGAGCCCCCGCATAGGTTCGGGCAAGCGCGTGAGGTCCGGTTCGCCGTACACGATGCGGCTACGGACCTTGTGGTCGGTTCCGAACGGCGCCGCCCCGGTCGCCGCGAACACAAGCGTCGACCCCAGGGAGAACACGTCGCTCTCCGGATGTACAGGGTCTCCCAGGGCCTGCTCTGGCGACATGTAGGCCGGGGTACCCAAGATTTCCGTTCGCGAGAGGGGCAGCGCGTCCAGCGGGCGCGCGATGCCGAAGTCGATGACCCTCGGGCCGTCCGAGGCGAGCAGAACGTTGGACGGCTTGAGATCCTGGTGGACGATCTCCGATCGATGGATCGCGATCAGTGCCTCGGCCAGGCCGGCACCCAGCCGGCAGGCAGCCTGTTCGCGCAGCGGACCCTTCTGCTGGACGACCTTGGACAGGCTCACACCGCGGATGTACTGCGTCGCCAGCCACGGCTGCTCCGCGTCCGGGTCGGCGTCCACGACGGGGGCCGTGTAGAAGCCGCTGACCGACTGCGCAAGGGTCACCTCACGGCGGAACTTCTTCCTCCACCTGGGGTCGTCCACCAACTCCGGCCGGATCACCTTCACGGCGACGAGCCGTCTGCTCGGCGACGCCCCGAGGAACACCTCGCCCATCCCGCCGGAACCGAGCCGGGAGACCACACGGTACGGGCCGATCATCTCTGGGAGGTCTGACTGTATGGGCAACGGATTCCGATCGTGGTGGGGGCCGCTCAATCGTGCCACGGCCCGGCCGCGGTTCCGGTGAGCGCCTCACGTCCAGGGAAGCGCGCTCCGTTCGGCCCAATAGCGCTCCGGCGGCACGCCCAGCCCAGACAGGATCTCGAGTTCATCCCCATCCAGGACGACCTCCGTCGCAGCCAGGTTCGATGCCAGCTGCGCAGTACTGACCGCGCCGATGAGGATGGTGTCCGCCCACACTCGGCTAAGCGCGGCTGCCAGGGCGAGGGCGTCCGGCTGAACCCCCTTTCCGGAGGCGATCCTTTGCACAGCCTCCGGGGGACGCACGGCCAGTCTTCCGTTGGCAAGCACTTCCTTGAGCAACACGTGCAGCCCCTCATCGTGTGCATCACGCAGGGCGTCCCCGGCAGAGGGCTCAAGTACGTTCCACGTCGACTGGACTGTGCTGAACAGCCGTTGCCCACCCACTTGGAGCTCCAACGCCCGGCGGATCGTGTCCCTCTGCCTCGGGCCAGAGGTTGAGAACCCCACGCGGACACCCTCGGCCGCCGCTTCAGCAAGGGCCTCCTGCAGCCGGACGTCCCGAAACAACGGACTATCCTCCGTCAGCGAATGCACTTGGTAGACGGACAGATAGCCATCGAGAAAGCCACGAGTCTCCTCATACTGCACGCGGTAACGCTCAAGGAGATGCTCCTTGACCTCGTGCACGGGCGCGTCCGTCCTCCAATCCCCTACGTAGGTGTAACCCCACTTGCTCGATACTGTGACGTCCTCCGGCATACGCTCAGCGAGCCAGCCACCGAGGAACTCCTCCGCTCTCCCATACGACCGCGCCGCGTCCACCCACCGGATGCCCGCCGTGTACGCGGCGTCGAGGACTTCCCACGTGGCCTCACGCATGGCCTCGACGCTGCGGTCGTGCGGTAGGTCGTCAGCCCTGCCGACGTTGATGTAAGCCGGCCGCCCCAGCGCGGCAAGCCCGAGCCCAAGTCGCTGTATCGCGTTCACCCTCTCAGCCTGGCACCGGTCCACACCATGTTCCATCCGCGACCCCTGATCGCCCGAATGGTCTGATCTCGGAGAGGTCGTCGCCGACTTATCCACAGAGCGCCGTTTCGCTGTTCTCGCCGCCGCGCGTCCATGAGGCTGGGTCGCATCAACATCACGAGAAAGGCGCGGCAATGCCTGTGGAGATCAACCGCGGCCATTACGGGGCCCACCAGTTCGCCGGCCACCTCGGGCTCACCCGGTGGCAGCTGCGCGTCGGCCTGGAGCACGGCATCCTTCCCAGACCCGATCTCGACGGGGAGCGATGGTCCGCGAAGCTCGTCGAACAGGTCGAGGGACGCGGCCACCAGGTCATCGCCATGTTCGGAGACGACCCGCCCGTCGGCTCCGCCCGGGCGGCCGCCAGGCTGGCGGCACGGGTGGGTCTCGACGTCGAACGACGCGACGTCGAGGTGCTGGTGGCTCAGGGCGACCTCAACGTCATCAGCAGCTTCCGCGGGCACCCGGTCTACCTCCTGCGCGATCTGGACCGCCTCGACCCGGCCGCCGTCCGATCGGTCGTCGCCGCCCGGAAGGGCCCGCTGACCGACACCGTCGACTCCGGCGGTGCGGCGACGATCCTCGACTGGCCCCGCAGGACGTTCGACCGGATCGCCGGCGAACGCGAACTCGCCACAGACCGGCTGGGCCGCTACGCGCTCTCCGACATCCAGGCGCTGAGCGCGGACGAACCCCTCGCCCGGCAGGTCGTCGAGGAGAAACGCGACCTCGCCCTGACCAAGATGCTCCGCTCCGAGGACAGAATTCAGGAGGTCGTCCGCGGCTGGCTGAAGCGCTGCACCGCATACCTGGACCACGAAACCGACCGGCCCCCCGAAATCGCCCCCGTGAGCCGAGCCATCCGGGCCCTCTCAACCGTCCGAGCGGAAATAGCCAATCAACAAGGTCCCTCGTCCTAAGCCCCTTGGCGACCCCGTCCCACCACCCCGGCCACTGCCCAGTCGGCCATAACACTCACCGACCAACTTGCCTTCACACGTCCCAGGCACTCCATCTGAGGAAAAGCCGCTGAGGTATTAGTTCTTCAATGGGTTGCTTGGTTTGGTTTGGGAGCGGCGAGAAGAGGAACGGCGCTTGGAAGGGGGTTTTTGAAGCGTTTTCTGGTGGGCCACGATTGAGAAGAGTCGGTCGCGGGCCTCGGTTCGGGACAGTGCCGGGAGGCGCTGGGGGAGGTGCAGCGCCGACGGGGCGTCGACCATGCCGTCGTCATCGACGGTGACCCGGTCGCCCGTCCAGTCACCGAGAAGGATGACGGAGACCCCGCCGGGGTGGCGGTCGAGGAGCGCCTTGATCCTCTCGTTCTCTCCTTCGGGGTTCGCCACAAGGAGGAGACGTCGCGCCTGCTGCACGTCCCTGCTCTCGCGGATGGCGAGTTCGGTCTCGAGGTAGGCCAGGGCGGCATCGAGATTGCCCGGAATGAAGAGTGCCGCGGTGTCGTCGTCGAGGAGTTCGTCTTCGGCCAGACCGAACAGGGCGGTGGTGTCCGGACGAGGGATCACGACGAGGGAGTTCTCGCCGTGCTCGTCCAGGGCCGCTACGGCCAGGATCCGCGCGGCAGGGGCCGCGCCCGAGCCGGTCAGGGCCAGAACCGGAGCGGCGAAAGGGTCGAGGGCGGGTCGGTAATCGAGATGGGCCTGCACCGGTTCCGTCGGCTCGGTGATCGAATACGGGAGTCGTCCCGCGGCTGCGCAGAGGCGGTGACGAAAGGGGTAGCAGAGCGCGGCCACGACGGGGAGGAGCAGCCCGAGGAGGAGGACCGGCTGCAGTGAGGGCGGTGGCGTTTCGAGGTCGTCGGCCTGGCTCAAGGTGGGGGTCGGCTCCAGCGTCGGTGTGCGAGTCGGCGTTGCGGTCGGTTTGGACGGTTTGGAGGGTTTTGGCGAGCGTGTTGGAGTCGGCTTCGAGGGTGCGAGACCTGATGCCCCGACTTTTGGGCGTGGCCGTGGTGGAGCTGTTGTGTGCGGAGTCGGTTGCGTGCTGGACCAGCGGCGGAACAGTTCGTCGAGCCACCGCGGTGACGGGGACCGGCGCCGAGTCCTGTGCGGCCCGTCGTGCCGGTCGCCTCGTCGGTGGAACTCCCCATCGCGCCCTGTTCTTCTGTGCGACCTCTCATGCATCGCGATCCACGCCTGCCTGCACTCGTGCCTCATCTGACGGTCGCTGGTGCGCATGGCGTCACGGCAGACTGGCGGTATCGACCTGGGCGATTCGGGCTCCGGGTGGACGGCCGCGTCCACGGATGCGGCTGCGCCGATGGAGATGGCGCCGGCCAGCGCGGTACTACCCAGCACTCCGCCGATACAGCAGAGCAAGCCGCGGATCGTGGCGGCAAGGCCGGGAAGTGCCAGAAAACGGTTCATCTTCGCCCCGGGGGATCGCGTCGGTCACCGTGCGAATGCCGATCGTAGTCAACTTGGCTACGGAGCGTTGAGAATCGCTCACAGTCGACCCCGCGATCATCCGTGCGGATTCCGTTGCCGCCCGATGCGATTTATGCGGCAAATCGTACAAATTCGGATACCGTGACCTCGCACGGCGCGGCGCCGCGCTGTGGGGAAAGAAGGAGGCGCATCTCCGCGGTATGCCCAGCAACCCGTGGTTTGCGGGGACGGCGCGGGCGGTGTGCTGCCAGGTTCCTCGGATTTGGTGGCTGCTTCGATACAGCTCTGAAGCGGCCACCCGCGGGTGGCGACCTAGTGTTATAAGTCTCACTCCATGTCACCGGGGAAACTGAGAATCTCCACTTCTCTCATCTCCGGTCTCTTGTCCTGAATTCACCACACCTTTGGGGCTTCCTTCACGGACGCGACTAGTTACCTCAAGGTCGCCTCGAAACGACCGCCGTAAGCGGATCGCTTAATCAGCCGGCCGCCTACGAAGTCCCCAGAACCATGGGGCGACCCGTCCGGCCCACCGCGCACTGCGGCGGCTTCTACGGGCCGGGCATGCTGCAGCTGCGGGTGAAACCCGACCAGACATCGACCTCATGGATCGGACCTCTCCCATCCGTACGGTCGGCTGCCCGCTCAACCGATTGAGGCCGTATCCGAGGGGTGGGTGCTTGCGGTAGCCAGCTGGGCCGAAGGCGGTGGCCGACCGCCGCTGCCCCGCGATGCCGACTGGCCCAGACCCCCTTACGCAGCGGGCACACGCCGCGCTGACCCCGGACGCGCTGTAAGGACGCAGGTTGCCCGCTTGGTCATGTGGCTCCGGAATGGTGACCGCGACGCCACGACGATGCAGGTGAGCGCGGCTCGCTGGGCGGGAGGAAGCCCGTCGACACGAGACCAGTCCGGCCAGGCCCGGACGCCCTCGCTCGGTCCCCGCGTAGCGCAGGCGGCTGGCCATCCCGGTCCGGCCACCCCGGTCCGGTCACCCCGGCCAGGTCACCCCGGCCAGGTCACCCCCGCCAGGTCACACCGACTCGGCCATCTCGGTCCCGGTCACCCCGGTCCGGTCACCCCGGTCCGGTCACCCCGGTCCGGTCACCCCGGTCCGGTCACCCCGGTCCGGTCACCCCGGTCCGGTCACCCCGGTCCGGTCACCCCGGTCCGGTCACCCCGGTCCGGTCACCCCGGCCAGGTCACCCCGGCCAGGTCACACCGACTCGGCCATCTCGGTCCCGGTCACCCCGGTCCGGTCACCCCGGTCCGGTCACCCCGGTCCGGTCACCCCGGCCAGGTCACCCCGGCCAGGTCACACCGACTCGGCCATCTCGGTCCCGGTCACCCCGGTCCCGGTCACCCCGGTCCCGGTCACCCCGGTCCCGGTCACCCCGGTCCGGTCACCTTGGGCCGGTTCCCTCGGCCCGGCAGGCCCGGCAGGGGCGCATGTTCCGGCCGACTCGGCAGGTCGGGCTGGAGTTGGTCTGCAGTGTGGGCAGGGTGTGCGTCCTAATGCCGTGTGGAGGGAAGGTGGGATGGGTCGTCGGGTTGGGGCCGGCCTGGTCGGGAGGCGTT